>JAYUKJ010000321.1:0-16169 GCA_043764555.1 Saprospiraceae bacterium | reverse complement strand
CGATGACTCGAAACGGCTTTTTTATGGTTTTATACTGAGGGTCTTGTCTGTTGATTTTAATCGTTAAATAAATCCTTTGGGTGCATATTCAAGGCGCGTGCTATCTGAAAAATTTGACTTAAACTTGTATTGATAACACCGCGTTCTATTCGACTAATTTGACTCAACTCTAAGTCCGCGGCGTTCGCCAAATCTTCTTGCGACAAGCCTTCCCGCTTCCGAACATCACGTAATCGGCTGCCAAATGCTTTTATTCCTTCTATATCCTTCGTGTATTTTTTTACGAAATAATTTTTCAAATAAAAGTCAAAAAAAATATAGGCAAATTTGCCTTATTTTAAAATTGTAATTATATTTGAAGCGACATATTTATTTTGCTATGAAATTTAATTCTCTCAATCACGTTCTAAAAAACAAGAAAATGAAGTATTTTTACAGAATTCTCCTCCTTTTCATGGGAGGCTTCGTCGTAACTATGGTTTTTGCAAAAGGAGGCCGTAATAATGCAACAACAGTAGTAAAACGTGGTGTTACGTTGAGTACACCATTCGGTATTTGTCAGAATACCTACAGGATTAGTCAATTCAATTCTTGCTGTATTTTCGATCAAACCAATGTAAACAGTATCAACAATATTAGTGAGCTTGCAGAGTTGATTAAGAATGTCAATAATACTTGTGGGTACAATAGAATGATTTTCTCCCCAGGTTGCGGAAACGCTTGGCATGGTTCGATTAATTTACACAGCTTGGATTCTAATTGGGATGAGTCTTTCGATTTGCTAGATAAATCTAAGGTTACAGTCAATTCCGATCTTGATTTATTAGTACAGGTGAAAACTAACGAACGGATAAAGGTTAGCATAACAGTATTTGAACCTTGTATGTATTCAAACTGTAGGAGAAGTTCTAATTTTCCAAGAATTATATGGGGTGCAGAAACAACAATTCAATCTAGCGAAACCGGTCCCATAGATATGTTGTTATCCGAAACTAATAGATCAACTTCGGGTTTGTGTAATTAATTTTCTAATTTTTAAACATCAGTAATATGAAAAAAATTATCATTTTTTCTTTCGTCATATTTTGCATCACAGCGTGCAAAAAAAGTGGTGATCTTGCCCAAGAATTGAATTTTCCATTTATCACAAGTAAGAATGTCTCTTGGACGGGTGATAAAGTGTTACTTAATCAGTTAATTGGCTACTATACAAAAACAAAGGATGAGCAAAGACTTGCTGGCAACGTTTTTATCCAAAAAAGTAATAGCAATCCTAATGGTGAGTTTGATGAAAACACGTTCACTAATACTTACATTAAGGGTGATTCAGATTCTCAAGCAGCTCTATATTCAAAAGGCACTGCTTTTTCGATTGAAAAACAGCAAAATGGTGTTTTTAAAGTACGAAATTCCGAAAAGGATAAGTACAAACTATTTGGGGAAACAATCAAAATTGAATCAAATTCTGGCGTAATTTTAAGAAATGACTCTGCATCAAATTGGAGCGCGAGCATGTATGTACCCAAGCCCTTAATTGTTACTAACTTCAATCCTGAGGAGCAACTATCAAAAAGTACAGGGAAACAGATTTCTTGGGTACCTGATAATAACCCTGCAAATAATAAAGGCGTTATTTTAAGGTTACTTTATGACCCTCTTTTTGAAAAATCATTTCCTAATACAGATGCACTTCCCTCTGAGTCCATTGAAAGATACATTACAGTAGCAGATAATGGTAATTACCAACTCAATGCTGACGATTTAAGAAATTTTCCAGCACCACTTCATGGCTTTGAAATTACCATTTTTAGAGGCAATTTTCAGATTTCTGATACTAATCGCCCCGTAGCTGTATGTGCTTTTGACTATTTTAAAACATATGTTCAATTAAAAAATTGACACTACCATATTTTAGGCAGACTCTAAAACGGGTTTCAGAGTCTGCCTAATTTCAAATAAAATCTCTATGAAATTCATACTCGGGCATCTAATTTCAGGGGCGTTGTTAGGAATTTGTTTCCATTTTCCCGCACTTTCATTTTTGTCGTTAATTGCCTTAACACCGATTTTTTATTTAAAATGTTACATAAAAAACCATAAAAATACACTTTCCCTTCTCATTTTAGCCAACCTAACCTTTGCTACTTCTCTTAATCTTCTTACTTTATCATGGACATTAAATGGTGATTTCACCACGGGTATTTTATTCATAATTACAAACTCAATAGTTGTCTTTATACCTTTAATGAGTTGCGACTTGCTCGCAAAATTCTTTGAGGGTAGCAAATTATTGTCTTTTTGCTTTTTTTGGATTTCTATGGAATTACTAAGTTTGAATTGGGACCTTAATTTCCCTTGGTTGATTTTGGGTAATCTTCTTTCAAATCATATCAAACTTATTCAATGGTATGAATTCACAGGAGTAATTGGTGGATCAATTTGGGTATTATCAATCAATATTCTATTGATTGAAGTTTTCTTATTTAATCGCAAAATATTTTTATCAGCTTTAGTGATTTGTGTTCCAATCATTCTCTCATTATCATTAAAGTGGCAAAATCAGTTGGTTACATCGGGGGAATCTCGAAAATTTTTAGCCATTCAACCTAATATAGAGCCACATTATGAGAAGAAGAATATGCCTTATATTTTGCAAATGAATAAGGTTGCCAACCTCATAAAATCATCTCCTGATTCAATAAATTATTTAATCCTCCCAGAAACAACACTTGAAAGAACTTTGATAAATCACATCGACTCTACACCATATTTACCCTATTTTGCCTCTATAACAAAACACGATAGCCAATTTAGTATCATTGCGGGAATAAATTTGAGCGAAATCAACAAATACAATGAAATAGATAACTACAACAGCGTTATTTCTTTTGGCAATAATCATGTTCTAAATATGTATCATAAAAATAAATTCATCCCGTTTTCGGAAAAAATACCCTACGCTAATGTTTGGAACAAAGAATTGAAGAGACAATTTGATTCCTTCTTTGATAGTTGCGACCTGTCCACTAAAGAGAGTGATGTACAACATAAGTTGATTAATGGTGACAAACTCACATCACTTATATGTTATGAAGGCTTGTTTGGTGAATATACGGCAAACTTAGTTAGCAAGTCAAAAACTCAAGCAATTGTAATAACGTCAAACGAAGGTTGGTGGAATCAAAGTTTTTTTAATGAACAGTTCTTAGACTTTGTGAAACTTAGAAGTGTTGAGAATCGAAAATGGATAGTAAAATGTTCAAATATGGGTATTTCTGCCGTCATTAATCCAAATGGGGAAATAATTGATTCAATTGGTTATAATAAATCAGCTTGCTTATACTCAACGATATATCTAAATCATCACGAGACTATCTACTCAACCCATGGTGATTGGATTGGTTATTTAGCATTGTCCATTCTATTCATATTGTATTTTACATACCCATGTAGGTTTTTAAAACATTATTTTCAGAAAGGACTCCTTAGTATAAAACCATAAAAAAGCCGTTTCGATGACTCGAAACGGCTTTTTTTATGCCTTTGTACTACTGAGGGGGTCCTGTTTTGCAAACACAAAAAATTAAAACACCATTTCGGGAATTTCGCCTTCCACAATCAAGCGCCCTTCTGTGGCTTTTTGAATGTCTTCGATGCTCACATTCGGTGCACGTTCCAATAATTTGAATCCGCCTTCGGGCAAGACGTCAAAGACGCCCAACTCCGTAACAATTTTTTTAACGCAATGAATGCCCGTCAATGGTAAACTGCACGTTTTCAACAGTTTAGACTTGCCATCCTTGCTCACGTGTTGCATCGCCACGATAATATTTTTGGCGGAAGCCACCAAATCCATCGCGCCACCCATGCCTTTCACCATTTTGTTCGGAATTTTCCAATTCGCAATGTCGCCGTTTTCGGAGACTTCCATGGCGCCCAAAATCGTCAAATCCACGTGTTCTCCGCGAATCATCGCAAAACTTTCGGCAGAACTGAACAACGAAGAACCCGCTTGCATCGTCACCGTTTGTTTGCCCGCATTGATGAGGTCGGCGTCCACATTTTCCTCCGTTGGGAAAGGTCCGATGCCGAGTAAACCGTTCTCAGATTGCAAGACGACATTCATGCCTTCGGGAATAAAATTAGCGACCAAAGTCGGAATGCCGATGCCCAAATTGACGTAATAACCGTCTTTCAATTCTTTAGAAATACGTTGAGCAATTTGATTTTTATCAAGCCCCCCGACCCCCGGAGGGGGAGTGCCGCTCCCTACCTTCGAAGGGTGGGTTTTAGGCGTTTCTCCCCCTTTGGGGGTCGGGGGGGTAATCGTCCGTTGCTCAATGCGTTTTTGGTATTTTTTTCCTTGAAAGATACGTTGCACATAAATCCCAGATACGTGAATATCATTCGGATTGAGTTTTCCTGCGGGTACGAGTTTTTCGACTTCGGCAATGCAAATTTTCCCTGCGGCAGCCATCATCGGACTAAAATTTCGAGCCGTTCCTTTGAAAACGAGGTTGCCCGCCGTGTCGCCTTTCCACGCTTTGATGATGGAAAAATCGGCTTTTAAACCCGATTCCATCAAGTATTTTTTGCCGTCAAATTCTCTAATTTCTTTCCCTTCGGCAACTTCCGTTCCGACGCCCGCCGGTGTGAAAAAAGCGGGAATGCCCGCGCCGCCCGCCCGAATTCTTTCGGCAAGTGTGCCTTGCGGAATGAGTTCGACTTCCAACTCGCCCGACATTAATTGGCGTTCAAACTCCTTATTTTCACCGACATACGATGAAATCATTTTCTTAACTTGTCGGGTTTTAAGCATCAAACCGATGCCAAAATCATCCACACCCGCATTGTTTGAAATGCACGTCAAATCCTTAACGCCCGTTTTCAACAAGGCATTGATGCAGTTTTCGGGAATACCACACAACCCGAATCCACCGAGCATAAGCGTTGCGCCGTTTGGAATATCCGCTACGGCAGTGGCAGCGTCTTTTATTACTTTGTTAATCATATTTTTGTCGTTTTTTCCCTTTTATACTGAGGGGTCCTATTTTTACGTAAATAACTGATTCTGAATGCGTTGATGTTGGTGAATGTAACGCGATTCTAAGGTTTTATCACGTCTTTGACTAAACAATTACGTCAATTTTTAACGGAATTATCGGTTAATTATCGCAACGCAAACTTGGCGCGGGTTTGAAACCGCGCCAAGTTGTAACTCGTTGATTATCAATAACTTTAGATTCACTTTTCCGTTTTGCGATAAATAACCGATGATTCCGAATTTTTAATAATCAATCGACCTTTAATTAAGCTGTTGAAAACAACATCCGCATACGCCCGACCAATCGGAATTTCATGGGTCTCAATGAATAATTCCGTTTTGTTAACGATGGTAATCTTAGAAATATTGACCAAAAACGAGCGATGAACCCGTAAAAACTGCGCTTTGGGCAAGCTGTCTTCCGCCGACGACAAAGGCATCAAAGTGGTATAAGTCCGCGTGGGCGTGATGATTTTGATGTAATTTTCCAACGATTTTAGAAAGAGAATGTCGGCGATGTCAATTTTGACAAAACTGTTGTTTTCCCTTATAAAAAAGAAATTATCGTCGGAAATAGGTTCGGTTTCCGCCTCTAAACGCGCCATAACTTTCTCAATCGCTTGCATAAAACGCCCCGTACTGAGGGGTTTTAAGAGATAATCCACCGCTTTTACTTCGTAACTTTCGATGGCAAAATCGCGGTGAGAGGTAATGAAAACAACCATCGGCGGCTTCGACAAATGCCGCATAAATTCCACGCCATTGGCATCTTGCATCTCGACATCGAGCAAAATTAAATCTACGACCCCCTCAGTAATGAGGTCGTAAGCGGCCATCGGCGACTCAAAAACGCCAATTAGTTCTAATCTTGGATGCGCTTCAACGCGGGCAGAGATGCCGTCGCGCCAATCTTCTTCATCGTCAATGATGATGGTTCTGATGTTTTTTTTCATAATCGAGTCTATGAGGAATGTTGTCGTGCGCCAAAAGTAAGGATTATTGGCTTTTGTAATACCGTTTGCTAAAATTTAAACGCTACAATATCACAAATAGGGACAATTATTGGAAAAATACCCCAAAATACTGAGGGGGTCTTTTTAAAGTGCTACTCAAAAGCTGTTGAAAATGTCGTTCGTCAATGCTCACACGACGCTCGTCAATCTCTGTCTGTCGTTCGTCAACACTGCCGTTTTCACACGCTTTTAAGGGTTTATTTTGCATCACAATTTTAAATACAATTACTCAACCAACCTTGAGATAAGCAACATCATTATAATCACATTGAACTGAAAATATTTGTTTTACACATTGTTTTTAATTCTACTTTTAGTATCATTTTAAACAAATTGATGTGTCGGCTTTGCCTTCGGGAACCTACATCCTTAAAGTTGGTGGACAACAAGCGCGATTTGTGAAGCAATAAAGATTTTAAAACGTGAATAAGGACCCCTCAGTATTTTGACTAAAAAAGCCGTTTGATATGCCTCAAACGGCTTTTCTTTAAGTCCAATGGCGTCAAAAATAAGATTGCAATTTAAAACTGATAATTCAATATTTCTTTTATTCATCATTTAAACCGTATTTTGGAATGATTAAGTTGAAAAAAACACAGCTCCTACCCGTGCTTTTATTGTGTATCGCAACGCACAGCATGGCGCAAAGCACCATTAAATTTGCGAAGAAATACACGGTTAAACCCGTAAGTACCTTGGGTTTTGATGCGCCCGTTGACGCAGATAAATGCGCGGTAGAAATAACCAACAATGTCGTTAAAACAGACGATTTATTGATTTTTGATGGCGCAACGAAGGACGAAGCAGGTCAAGTTGACCCGCAAGTTGCCGTCGGTGGCAATTGTGTATTGGCATTAACAAACACGTCAATTGCGGCTTTTGATAAGAAAGGAAAATTGCTGAAAGCTACCAATCTTCATTGTTTTACGAACAGCGAGTGGGGCATAGACCCGAAAGTTTTTTACGATATAAGCAATAAATATTTCGGTTTTGCGGTACACGACTACCCAAGCAAAAAAGAAAAGAAACCCATGCGTTTTTTGTTGAGTAAAACCGATAATCCACTCGGCGGTTGGCTGAAATACAGCGTGGATGCGCCCGATGCCGAAGATGGAGGCAGCATTGGTTACGGCAATAAATGGATAATGTATGAATATCCAACAAATAAAGGGGCGGCTATTTTGGTATTCAATGCCCAAGATGCGCGGGCGGGAAGACCCATCACTATCTATAAGTTTTTTACCGAAGTCGGGCAACCAATATTCAATCAAGACAACGGCAATGCCTATTTTATTCGGACAAATATGGCCGATAAAACGTTGATACTAAGCACCATCGGCGAAAAAAACGGCGTCCCATTTATTCAAAAAGTATGGTCAGTTGACAATCCTTCTGAATTCACGGAAGGTCCGCCCGTTTCGCCTCAAAAAGGAACGAAATCAACCATCGCAAGCGGTGATTTTAATCCCAAAAACGCCGTTGTTCAAAACAAATCGGTTTGGTTGTCTCACGCCGTGAAAGATGGCGATTACGCGGCGATTGAATGGTTTGAGCTGTCGCTAAAAGACGGCAACATCGTTCAAAACGGTTTTATATCTGCCGAAGGGACGAACTTTATGCACCCGACCATTGCCGTCAACACACGCGGCGACATGGCAATTGGCTTTCAAGAAGTGAATAAAGAAATGTACGTCAGCGTCCGTTGCGTCCACCGTTTGGCGGGTGATGAAAAAAGCACGTTGCGCCAATACAAAGAAGTCGCCGAAGGCAATTCTCCCTTCAAACCTTCCAATAAAAGCGAGAATCAGCCGTGGGGCGATTACAGCGGAACGGTTGTGGATGGTGACAATGGCATCAATTTTTGGTCGGCACAAACGATGATGATGGACAAGGCAGTCAAAGCGGTTGTGTTTCGATTGAAATTATAAATAAGACCCCTCAGTATTTTGACTAAAAACGGCTACAAACCATTGGTTCATAACCGTTTTTAGTCAAAATACTGAGGGGGCCTGTTTGCGCCATTCATCATTCATCATTCATCATTACTTAGTTTCCTTTTTTCAAGCCCACCGAAACCGTTGTACCAATTCCTTTTTCACTTTGAATCGCCAATGTCCCGCCGTTTTTATCCATGATTTCTTTAACCAAGAACAAGCCCAAACCCGTCCCTTTTTCCTTCGCCGTTCCCTCTTTTGAGAGAATTGTTTGCGTTTTTTGTTGCTTTTGCCACGCTTCTATGTCCATGCCGACACCCGAATCGGCGATTTTTATGGTGAGTTGTTTATCGCTTGTTGGTTCAACGGAAAGGACAATTGTGCCGCCCGACGGCGTAAATTTAAGCGCGTTCTGCAAAAGGTTGTTCAACACAATGGCGAGCTGATTTTTATCTGCCCAAACGGTCAAATACTGAGGGGTCTCATTTCTAATTGTAATGCCTTTGCGTTCGGCAAAATCGCGCACGTTATCCATTTGTTCGGCAACGACGACAGCGATGGAGACCGATTCAAAGCGCGGATTTAAGCCGTTACGTTGTGCCAATGCCCAGACCAAGAGATTTTCCATCGTATTGTAAACCCGTTCAACGCGTTCCTTTGATTTTGATAGAAATTGCGCCGTTTTTTCGGGCGTTCGTAGGTTATTGTCCATCAAATCGAACGAATCTTTGAGCAATCCTATCGGACTCCGCAAGTCGTGGGCGATGATGGAGAGCAAGCGGTCTTTGGTTTTATTGAGGTCTTCGAGTTCCGCTTTTTGCTGCACGATTTGTTGGCGACTGCGGTAAACAAAATAAGCCAGTCCCAAAGCCAACAACAAACCAACGCCAATCGCCATTGAAATCCGCTTTTGATACACCGTCTCGCGCTCTTTTTGAGCAATTTCAAACGCCGCTTCGGTTTTTGTCGCTTGCACACGGGAATCCCGTGTATAGACCAATTTTTCGGTATAGTCATTCAAAGTATTTGCTTCTACGTGAGCGTCATAAGCGCCCTTGTAATTGCCTTGTTTAGCACGATAGTCGGCGACATCATACAGTTTATTGCACAATTCGGCTGAATCTTCGGGTGTTCTGACCAATGCCACCATGTCTTGATAGGTCTTTTCCATTAGTGGATATTTTTGGGCTTCGCCATGAAGCCGCATCAGAGAACTCAATATATCAACATTTTTCAAATTGACTTTTTTCTCTTTTATCAAACGCATGGCTTTTTGGTGCAGGTCATTGATGGCGGCGATTTCCCCTTTTTCCGAATATTGCATACAAAGATTACCCGCTATCATCAGCCAAGTTTCGGGTAGGTCTTCGGCGAAACTAAGGGCTTTAAGGGTGTATTCATGGTTCGTTCCAGCCAATTTATACTTGGGCTTATGATAAGATAGGTAGAAAGCGATGAGGTTATAAACCGCTTGTTTAGCGGATTTATCGGTTGTGAGTTCCGCGTGTTTATCGGCTTTTTCGTAAAACTTACCCGCTTCTTCAATCAGTCGTTGGCCCGCCATAATATCGCCGACATTGGCGTAATTCAAGGCGAGAAGCGCGTGGTCTTGCAGTTTTTCGGCAATAAACGTGGATTTTTCCAACCATTTCAACGCTTCCGTGTGGTCCAAATATTGGTCAACATAAAGCATTCCGACGTCGAAACTTGCCGATGCCAAGATTCGCTGTGCGCCGTTTTTTTCCGCCAAATCCACCCTTTTTTTGTAGTAAAACAAAGCCGAATCGCGGTTACTTCTTTCATTTAATTTGCCCAATGTTTTCAATAAGCGATAACGGGTCGTGTCGGCGGTTGCCGTCGTCAAAGCTTGCTTGGGTTCAGGAATAGATTGTTGGGCAAATAGAAAAGCGGTTTGTATCAAACAGACCAAAAGGACGAGTTGTATCTTTTTCACCATCAGTATTTTAGTTTTAAAGGTCAAAATTACTCAAAAAATCGAAAAAATACTGAGGGGGCCCTTTTCAGCAATAATTTAAGTGACCTATCAATTGTCGTTTGTCAATCCCTACACAACGGTCATCAACAAGTGTCTGTCGTTCATCAATTCTGTCATTTTTGCTCATTTCTAAGGATTAATTTTGCTCCATCAATAATTGATATTACGCGCTCTTTCATATTAGACGCCTTACTTCGTAACATCAGATAAATAGAAAAACGATTCAGTTCACGCTACAATAAACAACTTAACATGATTAGATGTATCAAACTCCTTGCGATTGCCACAACCTTGTGTGCATTTAACTTACCACTTATGGCTCAGAAAATGGTTCAATCCAGTGTGATTGAGCGCAGTTTGGGGCAACAAACCAAGCCGCTTGTTTTGTTTTCAACCGAAAGCATCAAGCGCGATTTTCCCAAACAAGCCGTTTTGTCCAGTGCTGAAAAACGTTCGCGTATTGCTCGTTTGCAAGTCCTTGATACTGAGGGGGGGCTAAAAATGACGCAAAAAGTGGTGTTTAACCTTTTCGACGATGTGCAATACACCGCTCAATTGAAACGGAAAGAAGGCGTCTTTTATGAGGGTGTTGAAATTTGGATAGGACGCGTGGAGGATGCTCGATTCGACCATTTGAGTCATTATATCAACACTATTGTGGCCATCGACCGCAAAAAAAATGAAATGGTGACGACCATCGAAACGGAAAAGGGTTTCTATCAAATCCTTCCAACCGATGAACACGGGCTTTACCGCATTCGGGATTGCGAACCAGACCCCATGAATTGCGACTTGGTTAAAAGTCACGAAGAAAATCGGCCAAGCAATGCCCTCAATTTAAGGAATAATTGCGGCAGCCAATGTTACAACGAAACGGACGCAACGGGTAGGTATGTGATTGATATTTTAATCGGTTACTCTGCCTCGGCTGCTGCAAGTGCAGGCAATACCGTCGCTCACGCCGCGAATGCCGTGGAATTGGTGAATACAGGTTTGACAAATTCTTTGGTCGCAACGACTTACCTCCGAATCGTTGGCGTCAGAGAGACACCCAATAATATGGGTATCATTGGACGGGTCATGGATTCTACCCTTGCTTGGTTTCCCAATGATATTATAGACCTCGCTCCCGACATGGTGGCGGTCTATCAAACACCAACGGGTGCGGCGGGTGAAACCGATGGTTGGGGCTATATTCCAGGTTTTGAAAGCGTCAATAACGTCGCGCGCCCAACTGTTTTGCGCCATGAAATTGGTCACAACGTCGGCGGCGGGCATTGCAACACTGACGCGCTTTTTTCAGTAAGTCTGTACGCTCATGGTTACAATAACAGGAATTGGCGCACCCACATGTGCGGAAACACCGTCAACTTTTACTCAACGCCCTTGGTAAACGACAATTTGGGCAATCCAATCGGGCAAGCCGACAGTTCGGATATGGCGCGTGCTTGGCGCGATAGAGCCGCAACGATGGCGCAAAAAAGGGCGCACCGCATTGTTTATGCCGCCGACGATGCTTGTGCCAATGTTTATTGCTTACCCAAACACATTCAAGGCAATTATCATTATATCAAAAAGGTAACGTTTAACACCATTAACAATGATCAGGCAACGGCCAACTCGACGTGCGCGACGACGCCTAATTACAGTGACTTCACACACCTAACGACCGACGTCAGGCGAGGAATGGGTTATAACCTCAATATTCTGCCTAATTATTGGAAAAGCAATACTTACATGACGGTTTGGATTGATTGGGACCAAGACAAACGGTTTGAAGAAACGGAGCAGGCGGCCATTTTTACGGCGTCAAACCCTTGGGAAACGCCTTGGTTGCAGAACATTCCGATTCCTGCCGATGCGTTATTGGGCCAAACGCGCATGAGAATTAGGTTGTTGGATAACCGCGACAATAATAAGAGCAGTCCTTGCGAAATACCCAATTATTATGGTGGTGAAACAGAAGACTACACGCTCAATGTGTTAGCCGCGCCAGTATTACCCATCGTTCTGAATCGTTTTGAAGGCAAAAATACTGAGGGGGGCAATCAGCTCACTTGGCGCACCGAATCGGAAGTCAATGCTGCGTATTTTGACGTAGAACGCAGCGTAAATGGTCAAAATTTTGAGAAAGTGACGACTGTAAAAGCCTTTGGCAAAGCCAATACTTACGTTTTAGATGATAAAAATACGACTCAAAATACCTCGTATTACCGTTTGAAAATGGTGGACAATGATGGGTCATTTGACTATTCAAAAATCCTTACACTTCGTGCAGATAATCATAAAAACAACAAATTATTAATCATTTATCCGAATCCAGTAACGCAGTTTTTAATCATTGAAACCACCGAAGAAGGCGACCAACAGGTGATAAATTTATTGGGTCAAATCGTTTTACGCAGCAAAGCGACGCAACAAATGGATGTGTCGGCTTTGCCTTCGGGAACGTATGTCCTCAAAATCGGTGGACAACAAGCGCGGTTCACAAAGCAATAAAGGTTTTAAAACGTGAACAAGGACCCCTCAGTATATTGACTAAAAAAAGCTGTTTGACACACGTCAAATGGCTTTTTTTAGTTGAAAACAGGTCAAATACTGAGGAGTCCTTATCTTTATGAAAATTTAATTTTATATTTAAAAATAAAATTTAAAATGCCTAAATTGATTTTAAAACCTTTTTTTTTTCGCCAAATTTGGTTTTAATAGAATCTACCTATACTTTTCCAACTTATTACCAAATCGGATAGGAACTTTCGACCAAAACAAAACACTTCCTCTTTCAGGCGCCTGTCCGACAACCCTTATTCCTCTTTTTTTTCATCTTTAAAATTTAAGACGCATGGTTTATGATGCTCAACACATCCGCAACGTTGTCTTATTGGGACACGCTGGCTCTGGGAAAACCTCCTTTGTGGAATGTATGCTGTACGAAGCAAAAGCGATTCCGCGAAGGGGGAAAACCGAAGATGGAAACACCGTTTCCGATTTCACAAACATCGAACAAACCCGCCGCAACTCGATTTTTTCGACCCTGATGCACGTGGATTGGAAAGATTGCAAAATTAACCTCTTAGACACGCCTGGCGCCGACGACTTTGTGGGCGAAGTCGTCTCCGCCATGAAAGTTGCCGACACCGCCGTTATGATGCTCAACGGACGCTCAGGCGTGGAGGTCGGGACGGAGCTGATTTGGGACTACGTTCAGACCAATAAGACGCCTACCTTGTTCGTTATCAATCACTTAGACAATCCGCAAGCCGATTACGACACCACTTTGGAGCAAGCCAAAGAGCGGTTCGGCAAGAACGTTTTGGCCGTGCAGTACCCCCTCAGTACGGGCGCTGATTTTACCAAAATTGTGGATGTCTTGCGCATGGTCGTCTATAAATTCTACGCAACGGGCGGCAAACCCGAGAAATTGGGGATTCCCGCGAGCGAAATGCCGCGCGCCCGAAAAATGCACCAAGCCTTGGTGGAAATCGCCGCCGAAGGCGATGAATCGCTGATGGAAATGTTCTTTGAACACGGGACATTGACCGAAGAAGAACTCGCCAAAGGCTTGACGATTGCCCTCGCAAATCAGTCGTTTTACCCCGTTTTTTGCGCGTCGGCGACCAAAAACATGGGCAGTGGACGCATCATGGGCTTCATCCACGACATCTGTCCGTCGCCCGCCGACCGTCCTGCCGCACCCCTCAGTAACGGCGGCGAAGTGGCGTGCGATGCAACGGGAAAGCCGTCGATTTTCATTTATAAAACAATGTCGGAGCCGAATGTCGGCAATGTGTCTTACTTCAAAGTCTATTCGGGAACGCTCAAAGCGGGCGATGATTTGACGAATTTGGACAACGCAACCGTCGAGCGGTTCAACCAAATCTTCGTTTCCGAAGGAAAAACGCGCGAACTCGCGTCAACCTTGATGGCGGGCGACATTGGCGTGACGGTGAAGCTCAAAAATTCGCACACCAACAATACGCTTGGTTTGAAAGGCTCGGATTTGAAGATTGAGGAGATTCATTTTCCGACACCGTGCGTGCGCGTTGCCGTGTCGCCGCCGTCGAAAAACGAGGTGGAAAAACTCGCAAAGGCCTTGCATACCTTGCAAGAAGAAGACCCGACGCTGATTTTGGAACAGTCCATTGAGTTGAAACAAATGATTCTCCACGCGCAGGGGCAAATGCATTTAGACATTACGAAATATCGGCTCGAAAAAGTCTTTAACGTCGTCGTTCACTACGACAAACCGCGCATTCCGTACCGTGAAACGATTACGAAAGTCGCCAATCACAGCTATCGCCACCGCAAACAATCGGGCGGCTCGGGTCAATTTGCCGAAGTACATATGCGGATTGAGCCTTACACGGAGGGGATGCCGCCGCCGTCGGGACTCAACGTCCGCAGCTCCGAAGTCCACGAATTGCCGTGGGGCGGGAAGCTCGTTTTCAACAATTGCATCGTCGGCGGCGCGGTCGATACGCGGTTTATGTCGGCAATTTACAAAGGCATCATGCAGAAAATGACGGAAGGACCCTTGACGGGCAGCCACGTGCGCGACATTCGAGCGTCCGTTTTTGATGGCAAAATGCACGCCGTTGACTCTAACGACATGGCGTTTATGTTGGCCGCGTCGAATGTCTTCAAAGAAGCCTTCCCCATGACGGCACCGCAACTCTTGGAACCGATTCACGACTTGGAAGTCACCTGTACGGAGGAAACGATGGGCGAAGTAATGGGCGATTTGCAAACCCGCCGCGCCGTCATTATGGGCATGGACAGCGACGGACATTATCAGAAAATCAAAGCGCGGATTCCCTTGTCCGAGTTGTTCGATTATTCGGCGGCGCTGCGGGCAATCACGCAAGGACGCGCCAAATTTTCGAGCCAATTCGTTGACTATCAAGCCGTTCCGAACGATATTCAAGCGCGCTTGATGGAAGAACACAAGCACGAAGCGGAATTGGAACACGCGTAGGTTTGAATTAGAAATTAAAAACTAAAAATTAAAAATTAAACGGCGCGCCCGTTCGTTTAATACTTATTAAAAAGCTGCGTTCCGATGCTTCGGAATAGCGGCTTTTTAGTGCGTTTGATACTGGTGCATTTAGAGCATGGGGCAAAAATGAGCGTGAAAAAGGACCCCTCAGTATAAACGCGTTTTTTAACAAAAAAAGAAGTTTCATCGGTTTTGCAAAGAACGTCGTCGTGTGAAAAAAGGGCGTCGTCGTGTAAAAAAAAAGCATCCCGCTCGGTTGGCATCGTAGCGCGCGCTTTTTCAGAAGCGATGCGTACTATTTATGGCGTCTCGCGACGCACGGGAACTGCAATACAATTTTTCAGAGGTTCCTCGACATCGTAGGCATTTATACTGAGGGGTCCCTTTCGATGTAAAAAGTAATGGAACTTACGCGTGTCAAAGGCGCAGTGAATAGATACGTATCGGTTTTGAAAAACCGCGCGGGCTGGTCTCTGAAGACTATCAAGACTTCTATTCAATTTTCAAGATTTCAATGACTTCAAATTCATGGTCATAGAATTCATTTCTCTCCTCGAAATAGGCTTCAACGGATTGTTCCTTGATTAAAAGCCTCGCATCTGAGGTAGAACCGAGATGAATGAACAAATTTTTTCCATTCTGTAATGAAAAAATAGCAACATTAACCATTTTAGGAAATGTTGATTCTTTCCATGAAAAACGCCAAAAAGAAATTTTTTGAATGGTGTATTTTTCATGAAAATGAAGCCTAAATCTAAAATGTATCCCATCAATAAACTCATTACTACTTATCTGAAATTTTAGTCCAATATGTTCTCCTTGCACTAACATATCATCACCCTGAATATTGAGACTAAGTTTAATTAAATCGTTTTCAGCAGAGTAAAAAGACAAAATAGCTTCCGATATAATTTCAATATCCCAGTTTGAATTATTCAGTGACAAACCCCCACTGAAAGCATATACGGCATTAAATTCAGAGCCTAATATTCGCTTTAATCTTGAGACTAAATTATTATTTAAATAATTTTGGATGCTTTTATTCACAAAATCCAATTTTAAATGTGATAGAAGTTTTTATCTCTAATTTGATAGCGACATTGAAAAGTAGTCGGCAACTTTAGTTGCCGCGTGTAATATCTTGATTATCAATCACTTCGCGGCAACTAAAGTTGCCGACTACAAA
>JAYUKJ010000320.1:0-1332 GCA_043764555.1 Saprospiraceae bacterium | reverse complement strand
ATCAACCAATCAACGGGAAATCAGACCAGTCGACCAATTTTAGGACCCCTCAGTATCCGCGTCTTTTTCGACGTTTTCAGGCGCATTTTCCACGGGAGTATCCGAGACATAGCCATTTTTCAAGGCGTTGCGCATTTTTTCACGCCGTTCATCGTCGCGGTCGTAAGCGCGAATAATGTCTTTCACGAGGCGGTGACGAACGACGTCTTCGGCACTCAGAAAAACTTGCGCAATGCCTTCGATGTCTTTCAAAATGCCCATCGATTGCCGCAAACCCGACGTGACTTTATACGGCAAATCTACCTGCGACAAGTCACCCGTGATGACGCATTTTGAACTCGGTCCCAAGCGGGTCAAAAACATTTTCATCTGCATCGTCGTCGCGTTTTGCGCTTCATCCAAAATGATAAACGCGTCACTCAGCGTTCGTCCGCGCATGAAGGCAAGCGGGGCGATTTCGATAACGCGGTTCGTCATGAATTGCGCGAGCTTGTCGGCGGGAAACATATCGTCGAGCGCGTCGTAAAGCGGCCGCAAATACGGGTCGATTTTGTCTTTCAAATCACCGGGCAAAAAACCCAAATTTTCGCCTGCTTCAACGGCGGGGCGCGACAAAATAATACGTTTGACCGTCCGATTTTTCAACGCGCGCACCGCCATCGCCACCGCCGTGTAGGTTTTGCCCGTACCCGCGGGACCAACGGCGAACACAATATCGTTCGCCTCAATCGCGTCGACGAGTTTTTTCTGATTGCGCGTTTTGGCGCGAATCGGCGTCCCATCTTTGCCGTAAACAATCGTCGAATTGCCGACACCGTTCGACGGTAAGCGCACATCGTAGGGGTTTTCGCCGCGCACCATGTCTTCAACGACCTGCAAAGAGAGTTCTTTGTGGTCGCGCAACATCTTGACCATCATCTCGATTTTGTCTTTGACGGACTGCGTCTCGGTCGTTTTTTCTCCTTTGATTTTAAGATTTGCGCCGCGCGATGTAATTGTTACATCGGGAAAAGCCTTGCGAACAAGGTTTAGTTTTGCGTTGTTTTCACCAAAAAGGGTGACCAAATCAACGCCGTCAATGGTTAAAATAATTTCGCTCAAAAAGTTACGGCTTTAGAAATTGATGAAAGTGTAAAAATTATATTTATAAGTTGTTGAAATAAGCGTATTTAAGAAGTTAAGAAATAATTTTATACTGAGGGGGTGTATCTATTGTTAAATTTCATTTCAAATTTAGTGATTTTAAGCGAAGGGCAACTTAATTTGGCCGCCAAAATGAGACAATTAAGGATAATTTAAAGACAAATAAAAATAAACATATTTTAATTAATT
>JAYUKJ010000319.1:0-1333 GCA_043764555.1 Saprospiraceae bacterium | reverse complement strand
GACTCAATTTATCCGCCAATAAATGGTTGGAACTAATGACTTTTTGACCCGAAGCGTGGAGATAAATCTTGATTTTTTTAAGGAAATTATCCGCCGCGTCAATATTCCTTTCTTTCAACAATTTGTAGATGTATTCAATCATCACAATCAAATCATCTTGCTTATTATCAGCAATCAAAAACTGCCAAAAAGCGTAAAAACTTTTGCCTTGGTCACTCGTTTTTAGTTCCTCGGTGGCATCAAGGGCATAGCCTAAAATGTCGCCTTTGTGCAAGTCACGTTGGGTTTGTTTTTTATAAATATTGAGGGTAATGTCCTTGAAATTTTGCTCAACTTCTTTAAAATCTGCCGTTAATTCACGGGCAGTTTTGCTGATTTCAAAAAACCGTTCTTTGATTTGAGTATCATTGTAGGTGTCGGTTTTGCCCGTTTTTTTAATGTGGGCAATTTGGACATTGATGTCTCTTTTTTTGGCTTCCAATTCTTCGATTTTGCGTTTTGGGTCATCCGAAGTATTGTCAATTAGTTCTTGCAAACGGCGGTAAATGTCCTTAAAGCGGGATTCTGTACCCACAAATTCGCGTTTTTGGAGACTTTCGAGCCACTGAAACACCTTTTCTACTGAGGGGGTCAATTCGTGCATCGGCTCACCGTTTTCGTCGGGATAGCGGGTGATAAAGCGGTTTTCTTCATTGCACCACAGTTCAATGTACTTTCGAGCAGCCGCCAAAGCACCACCTTTTTCGGACGAAACAACCGTTTCATCGCGCAACATATCCAAATAATCGGCTAATCTACTGGTGAGTTCGTAACTTGGGATGGTAATGCGGTTACGGTTTTTAAATTCGGCGTACAAAAAACTTATCAGCAGGGGAGCCGTCCGCATACGCAAAATTTTGATAGGTTGAGCGTGGTCTATCAATTGCTCTAATTCCTCATAACGCATGGTTTTACCTATTTTTTAAACGATTAATAATTTTTTAAACACAGCACCTACTTGGTCGTAACGTGGTCTTTAGGTCGTGGACTGCATAAAAGTGCCTTTTTTGCAAAATTTAAACGACCTGAAAATTATTTTACTTTCACAGCTAAGGAATCGATTTTAAATAAAACGTACAATTGGAATTTTCAAACCCTTGATAATCAACCTATTGCACCTTGAAATTTGAAATCTTGAAATTTCCTAAGTAAAGCACATTTATTAAATGTAGTGGGTTAATTTAATAAATGTGCTTTACGCAGTGTGGTGTTGACTCTACGAGTCAAGATAAAAAGTGGTCGTTTTATTTGTTATAAATATGTTGAACCTAACGGTTCAATTAGCGTCCAAACC
>JAYUKJ010000318.1:0-4443 GCA_043764555.1 Saprospiraceae bacterium | reverse complement strand
CGGTGCCAACAATTTTCCGACCGTTCACATCGCGGTTGAAAAGTTGCGCCACGCCTTCGTCCATCAGCTGGTCGAGTCCTTTTTGGAACGGCTTACTTTTCAGCGGGTCTGTATTGTTGACGTATCGGAATTGCTCAGGTGAAAAGCTCGGAATGCCTTTAAAATGCAGCACTTCACCTTCCGTCAGCGTGTCGCCAATTTTGAAATTGCCACTATCATAAAGTCCAACTATATCGCCCGGGAACGCCTCATCAACGACTTCTTTTTTAGCCGCCATAAAAGACGTTGGGTTTGAAAACTGCATTAATTTGTTGTTCCGAACGTGCAAATATTTCGTTCCCCGCTCAAACGTTCCGCTGCAAATCCGAACGAAAGCAATGCGGTCACGGTGTTTTGGGTCCATATTTGCGTGAATTTTGAAGACAAAACCCGTAAATTTACTTTCGGTCGGAATAATTTCCCGCTCTTCGGTTTGACGCGGCAGCGGCGACGGCGCAATGTCGCAGAAGCAATCCAGCAATTCTTTAACGCCAAAATTGTTGACCGCCGAGCCAAAAAACACGGGTTGCAATTGTCCTTTTTGATACGCTTCGATGTCGAAAGGGTCGTAAATGGATTCAATCATTTCGACTTCTTCACGGAGTTTTGCGGCAGCGCGCTCGTTGACGAGAATGTCTAATTCGGGGTCATTCAAATCATCAATAATCACAATTTCATCGTCCTGTTTGCCATGCGGACGAAATAGGATTAATTTCTTTTCAAACAAATTATACACGCCTTGAAACGTGCCGCCCATGCCGATTGGCCACGACAACGGGCGCACCCGCAAGCCGAGTTTTTGCTCAATTTCGTCGAGCAAATCGAACGGGTCTTGTCCTTCTCTGTCCATTTTATTGATGAAAACAATAATCGGCGTATTGCGCATTCGACTCACCGCAACGAGTTTTTCGGTCTGTGCTTCGACACCTTTTGCCACGTCAACGACGACAATAACGGAGTCAACGGCGGTCAAAGTTCGGTAGGTATCTTCCGCAAAATCCTTGTGACCTGGGGTATCTAAGATATTGATTTTCAGCTTATTGTAATCAAACGCCATGACGGACGTTGCCACCGAGATACCGCGTTGCTTCTCGATTTCCATGAAATCGGAAG
This sequence comes from Saprospiraceae bacterium, assembly GCA_043764555.1. Lineage (GTDB taxonomy): Bacteria > Bacteroidota > Bacteroidia > Chitinophagales > Saprospiraceae > JAAFJT01. Next base: position 3,291 of record JAYUKJ010000318.1, on the reverse strand, counting down.
TGGCGTGTTTCTTGATTTTATTCGATTTGACGGCGCCCGCAATCTGAATCGCCCCGCCGAATAACAAGAGTTTTTCGGTCAAGGTCGTTTTGCCCGCATCGGGGTGACTGATGATGCCGAACGTGCGGCGGCGGTTGAGTTCTTCGAGAAAAGTCATTATTCTGATAATAGTCGTTTAAAAAAAGCTAAATAGCTGTAAGCCGTAAGCTATTAGCTCCTTGGCGGCGCAAAAGTAGTTTTTTTTGAGTGCAAAATTTTATTTGGTTATAAATCTGTAAAAAAACGTTGAAAGACTTCGTTCGTTTTGTTTCTTTGTGGGAGAATTACCGTCTGAACTAAAACTTTTTTTGACCAATAAACTTATAAAAATACGTAGCTAACTAATGAGTTCTTTTAAACTAAAAATCCACCGTCTCTCAATGAACATTTTTCGTGCTTTAATCCTTTTACTTCCCGTTTTCACGTCGTTTTCTGCGCTTAATGCGCAAAAAAACCACCAAATTAACGTCCAAATTACGGGTTATACTGAGGGGTCCTCCGTGAAATTAGTGGGCAACTACGCCGACCAAAATTTCCTCGCCGACACCGCCCGCTTTGCTGCCGAAGGTAAAATTAGCTTCAAAAGCGTTGAAGGTTTTGCCGAAGGACTGTATTATTTGCTCTTGCCCGACGACCGTAATTGCTCGTTTTTCGTCGTTAATGGGGAAGAAAATTTTACGATTCGCTCGACAAAAGACAACCTCACGCTCGGCATGACGGCGGAAGGCTCGCTCGAAAATCAATTATTTTTCGATAACCAGCGGTATCAATCGGCGCTTGAAGCGAAATTTAACGCCCTCAATCAGCAAGCACAAATGGTACAACCCGCCGAACAAGCCGCTTTGAAAGCACAATTGCAACCGCTTTTGGACGAGCGCGACGCTAAAATCTTGGCTTTGCGGGAGCAATATCCGAACGCTTTGTTCCCAAAATTTAAACAAGCGGGACAAAACCCGAAAATCCGTTTTTCATTCCGTGCCAATGGGGCGCTCGACAGTGCGGCGACGCTGATTAATTTCAGAAAAGATTGGTGGAACGGCTGCGATTTCGCGGATGGTCGTTTGGTTAGAACGCCCGTTTTTTTCAATAAATTGAAGAAATACATCGACGAATATACGCCGCAAAATCCCGATTCCATTATCGCCTCGATAGATTATTTACTGGCTAAAACGTTGAATACCAAAGATTTACACAAACCGACAGTTAGTTGGTTGTTGGGGAAGTACAAGCCGTTGCAAACCAAATTGATGGATGGTGAAGCCGTTTATTCTTATTTGGTTTTAAAATATATGACACCTGATTTGTTTCCCGATTTGGACAATAAAGACCTCAAATCGACGCAAGAACGCGCCCAAGAAATGCGCTCAAGCCTCGTCGGGATGATTGGTCAAAACGTGTGGGGAAAGGATAAAAGCGGCGTCAAACGGTCACTTTACGATTTAAACGCGCCGATTAAAATTGTTTATATTTATTACACGGATTGCGAGCATTGCAAAGCGGAAACGCCGAAACTCCGTGAAGTTTATGACAAATGGCACAAGCGCGGCGTCGATATTTTTAGCATCGGCGGCAACGTCAAAGAGCGGGCAGATTGGCTAAATTTTGAAAAAAACTACGGCATCAATTGGACAAACGTTATGGACCCGATGTTGGAGAGTAAATTCAACGAAAAATACTTCATCGACAATACGCCCGAGATTTACGTTTTGGACAAAAATTTCCGCATCATCGCCAAGAATTTAAAGCCTGAACAATTGCCCGAAGTGTTTGAAAAAGAATTGAATAAACAGTGATTTTTCTTTAAGAAGCGTGGTTTATCCTTGTAATTTTAAAATCTAATTTTAAAATTACAAGGATAAAGTAAAGGGGAAATGAAAAAGGAAAAATAGGACCCCTCAGTATAAACGGCGTTTTTTGCTCAAAATGAGTAGAAAAGGCGTTTATACTGAGGGGTCCTATTTTAAGTGAAAAGTGATAAACGAAAAGTGATAAACGAAAAGTGATAGGTAAGCCTTTTCATTTTTCACTTATTACTTTTCGTTTATCACTTAACCGTCCGTCCTTTCCATTGATACGTTTTTTTAAAATTAGCCAGAGAACCCACGCCGATGATGTACAAAATGTGAAAAAGTTGAGGCCGTAGAAACGGCTGCAACAAATCTTCGCGCTTGAAAAAACGCGCCATTGTTTGGAGAAAAACGTAGTCAGAAATGGATTTTAAACTCAGTTGGAACAAAAAAAGGAACAAGGTTGGGACGCCGTAAACAATTGATAAACAAAGACTTAGCAAAATATTCCAACAAAAAACGAAGACCATAACCAATTGCAGCACCGTAAAAACTTCCGTATAGCTCGACGATTTTGATGCCCAACGAAGGCGTTGACTCATGAAATCGGCAAGGGTCGGTTTGGCTTTTGTCAAAACCGTTGCCGCGGGATTTTTCAAAAAACCCAATGCGTCGGGATGAAAACGCGCAATTTTTTGCATCAACAACATATCATCACCGCTCGCCACGTGGTCAATGCCTTTGAAACCGCCGACTTCGTGAAATAGGGCCTTTTCATACGCCAAATTGGCACCGTTACACATATTCGTAAATCGCCCTGCGACACCTGCGCCCGTAACGCCCATCATGCCGATATAATCCAAAGATTGGAACCGTTCAAACGCCGTTTTTTCTCCGTAAAAATTGACGGGTGCCGCAATGAAACGCTTGCCTGATTGCTCATAAAAAGCGGCAATCAAACGCAACCAATCGGGCGGTGCCAAGCAATCGCCGTCGGTCGTTGCAATCAAATTCCCCCTTGATTCGCCAATCGCTGCTTCAATCGCACGCTTTTTAAAGGGCTGATTATCAGCAAGTTTTATATAATTTTTTAATTCAATCAGTCGAATATTTGCGCTCGAATGCGCATGAACGAGTTGTGGTGTTGCATCATCCGAATGGTCGTCGATGACAATAATTTCAAATAAATCTTTGGGATAATTGCCGTTTAAAATGGTGTCTAAGCACAGCAAAATATTGTCCGCTTCGTTCCGTGCGGGAATCAAAACGGAGATAAAAGTTGTCGGCAAGGACCCCTCAGTATGAACGAAAAAAGGGAGGTTTTTCCAGCATTTTGCGTACAAAATAATGCACGAAACGTAGCAAAAAGTGAGACAAACGGTCGCAACAGCGTAGTAGGTGAATAGCAAAATCTTAATGGTTATTTGTTAATGATTAATGGTTAATGGTTAATGGTCAATGGGCA
>JAYUKJ010000317.1:0-4447 GCA_043764555.1 Saprospiraceae bacterium | reverse complement strand
AATTTGGCTTCGATTACCGCATTTCGGGGCGACCAAAATCCATTTATTCGATTTGGACAAAAATTAAAAGTAAGAAATGTGATTTTGAAGACATCTACGATTTATTTGCCATTCGTATCATCGTCAATGTTCCCGTTGACCAAGAGCGCGGTGCTTGTTGGCAGGTCTATTCTGTCCTCACTCACGTGCATAAACCCTTGCCCGACCGCCTGAAAGATTGGGTAACCATCCCAAAATCAAACGGTTATGAGTCGTTGCACACGACGGTTATTGGACCAGAAGGGCGTTTTGTGGAGGTTCAAATTCGCAGCGAACGAATGGACGAAATTTCTGAGCGCGGCTACGCGGCGCATTGGAAATACAAAAATGTGCGGCGTCAAGAGGACGTTTTTGAGCGTTGGTTCGACAACGTGCGCGAGACTTTGGAAAAATCAAACACGGGCGATTCTTCCGTGGATTTTATCGAAGATTTCAAATCCACGAACCTTTTCACGGAAGAAGTTTACGTTTATACGCCCAAAGGCGACATGAAAATGTTGCCAAAAGGCGCGACGGCTTTGGATTTTGCCTTTTCGATTCACTCTGACATTGGGCTGCATTGTCAAGCTGTAAAAATTAATAATAAGTTGGTGCCAATGGGGTACAAACTCCAAAATGGCGACCAAATTACCGTCGAAACCAACCGCAGCCGCAAACCGAGCGACGATTGGTTGAAATGGGTCGTGACGAGTAAGGCGCGGGAACGGATTCGGCAGTCGCTGCGCGAAGAGGAAAAACAGCGCGCGGACTTGGGCAAAGAGGCTTTGCAACGGAAATTGGACAAGCTGAAAGTCGAATTTGAACCAAGTTTGGACATCATCATGAAGCATTTTAGCTTCCGAATGCGCCATGAATTTTACCTCGCTATTTACAACGAAGCCATTGATTTACACGAAGATTTGAAGGTTTTTCACATCGAAAAGGGTAAATTGATGCAAGTTGAAGAGGAGCGCGAAGTCAAAATAGGACCCCTCAGTATAAGCGATAAAAAAAGCCCAAAAGACAAGTTTAAGTCGGAACTTTTCATTGATGGACAATCTTCAAAACAGGTTGAATTTGAGTTTGCGGATTGCTGTCGCCCCGTTCAAGGCGACGACGTTTTTGCGTACATCACGTCGAATAATTTGTATAAAATTCACCGAACAATTTGCTCAAATGCGCCAAATTTGATGGCCAATTACGGCTATCGCGTCCGAAAAGCGGAATGGGGTGCGAGTTCCAACACCAATTTTGTCGCCGAATTGCTCATCACGGGCGTCGATACGGGCGTCGGTGTTATCGAGCGTTTGTCCACGCGTTTGAGCGAAATGGGTCTCAATATTCGCGCATTTAGCATCGAAGGCAACGAAGGTTATTTTGAAGGACACGTCAAATTGATGGTTGCGAATAAAGACCAATTGACCTTGGCATTGCGGGCGTTGAAGACTTTGGACGGCGTGGCAAATGTGGTGCGGGTTGAGAATTAATAGATGTGTTAATTGTTGATTATCAATATTTTAAAATAAAAAAAAGCGTTTAGGTGTCCATGCCTAAACGCTTTTTTTATGCAGATAAACATTGTATTCCACAACCTTTCCAAAAGTTTTTAACTTTTGGAAAGGTGATATTTACCTCTATTTTTCCGCTTTCAACGCCGTGTAAAATTGATAAAAATACGGAATCGTTTCGATGCCTTTGTAGAAATTGAACAGACCATAATGCTCATTCGGCGAGTGCAAAGCGTCGGAATCTAAGCCAAAACCCATGAGGATTGTTTTGACTCCGAACACTTGTTCAAACAGCGCGACAATCGGAATCGAGCCACCTTCGCGTTTTGGTATCGGCGGCACGCCAAACGTTTTTTCCATCGCCAAATGTGCTGCTCGATATTCCTTCGTATCGGTCGGCGTGACGGCGGGCAAACCGCCGTGGTGCGGCGTCACGGTCACTTTTACTGAGGGGGGTGCGATGCTTAGAAAATGCTTTTCAAACAATTTGTAAATCGTCTCATCGTGCTGATTTGGCACCAAACGCATCGAAATTTTAGCGTTCGCTTTGGAAGGTAAAACGGTTTTTGCGCCCGCGCCAATGTAGCCACCCCACAAACCATTTACCTCCAAAGTTGGGCGGATTGACGTTCGTTCGTTGCTCGTGTAGCCGTGTTCGCCCCTTACATCACCGATTTCTAAGTCCTTCATGTAAGCCGCGAGATTGAACGGCGCTTTATCCATTTCAGCGCGGTCTGCCAAACTTATTTGCTCAACATCGTCGTAAAAATTCGGAATTGTAATCCGCCCTGCGGCGTCATGAAGCGACGCAATCATCTCGCACAACACAGTGATTGGATTCGCCACGGCACCGCCGTAAATGCCTGAATGTAGGTCGCGATTGGCGCCCACAACTTCCACTTCTAAATAGCTCAGACCACGCAAACCCGTCGTTATGCTCGGAATATCGTTGGCAATAATGGACGTATCCGAAATCAAAATCACGTCGCAAGCGAGTTTTTGCTTGTATTTTTTGCAGAAATCGCCCAAATGTGCCGAGCCAACTTCTTCTTCTCCTTCAATCATAAACTTCACGTTGCACGGCAATTCGCCCGTCTGAATCATTGCTTCCACGGCTTTTACGTGCATAAACATCTGCCCTTTGTCGTCGCATGAGCCACGGGCGAAAATGGCACCGTCGGGATGCGTCGCCGTCTTTTTTATGACGGGTTCAAAAGGCGGCGAATGCCACAACGCAATCGGGTCGGCGGGTTGCACATCGTAATGCCCGTAAACAAGGACGGTTGGCAACGCTTTATCCACCATTTTTTCGCCATAAACGACCGAATAACCGCCTGTTTCCATCACTTCCACGGCGTCAAGGCCCGCCGTTTTGAAGTGTTCGGCAACCGATTGTGCCATGCGTTCCATGTCGGGCGCGTGTTTTGGGTCGGCAGAAACGGAGGGAATACGCAACATTTCGAGCAATTCGTCGAGTTGCCTTTGTTTGTTGGCTTTGAGATAGGTTTGTACTTTTTTCATTATAAAATGATTTTATTAAATAAATTAAATTTCCTTAAAACATTGGTTGTCAACACCTACGGGGATGTGATTTAACAGACATTTGCGCTGAGGCATTTTCTTGCTAAGTGATTGATATATTTGATAAACTAAGCGCAAATGTAACCATTCATTATAAAATGCCCAAGCGAGAATGGCTGTGTTCAAACGTAAAACGGGCGTAAATCAACGATTTACACCCGTTTTTACGTTTTATACTGAGGGGTCTTTTTTTGAAAATTCAATCTAATGTTTTTTTATTGCCGCCACCAAAACGATAGCCAACGCCAAGCCGGAGCATATAATCTAAATTGGGGGCTGAAAGAACGTCTAAATTTAGATTAGAGTTATCGTCTTTTTCATAACGATTACCGATTCTTTTACCGATTGCGGTGGACAAGTCGAGGACAATATTGTTGTTGAATACCCATTTGTAGCCGACGGTGCCGCCGACGACTTCGTAATCATTAGTAAAAACGTCGTTTGCTCTCAACGCAAAACCCGTGTATTTTATCGTGCCTTTTAGTGCGTAGATGCCGAGATACACTTTATCAAAACCTCTAACGGGTGTGAAAAAATATTTGCCCATAACGCCATAAGTGTAGCCATTTGACGTAAAACGTACCAAACCGACGTAGGTATCAGCGTAGCTTAACCCCGCGAAAGGTTCAAATGCCACGTGCTTAGAGACATTAAATTCTATGGAGGCATCGGGATTTGACAAGAGCGCGCCGAGTGGATTGACTTTAACTTCTAATTGTGCGGAACAGTAGATAGTTTGGGCAAAAAACACCGTGAACAGGATGATTTTTTTCATTGTTTGATAGTTTAAGAAAAATGGTGGAAAATTTATGGATGTAAAAAAAAGCCGCTTTTCATTTGAGAACAAGCGAAAAGCGGCGAGATAATGAGAGGATAGAGGATAAGTTGAACTTTAAATGAGCAAAGAAACAACACGTTAGTTTCTATTCAAACGTGGCTACCAAATCATTATCTGTTCCTAAACATTCTGTAATTACGCCTTCACCAATTAAGGTAGTCCCTTCGGCTAACTTAAAAATGGTACCTACTGCAAAGACTTTTTGAACATCAATGTCTTTGTAGAAATATATGCCAATCAGCCGATTTTCATAATATTTGTCCATTTCTAATTGTTCAAACTTATTGATGAATACTAAGCCAGAGCGAATAATATTATTAGGAAGATGTAGTAAGGGTCTGTACGAGTCTCCCACAATTGGTGTTTGACGATTGGTATCGTACAACTGAATGTTTGATTTAATTACTTAGCTTTCGCTAACTTTTTTTGAGAAAAAAGAAATTCGCATCTTTGTTCTTAAAAAGGATGTTAGAAAGATATGAATCTGAGCCAATCGGCTCTT
>JAYUKJ010000316.1:0-4447 GCA_043764555.1 Saprospiraceae bacterium | reverse complement strand
AATACATCACTAACAAAACAAACACAGAATACATTAGTGCATTTTTTGCGTTTTTTTGTTTGTCATTAATTACGCGACCCACTTATTTTCCTTTAATTTTTATTCTAATTCCGCTATTTGTTTGGACGATTTATAAGCGTTATTTAAGTGCATTTATTACCGTTATTTTCTTATTAATTTTCACATTTACAATTGGTTTTAGCGTCTTCAAAATGCACAAAACGTACGGTAATTATACGCTTTCTTATTTGGGCAATTGCGCTTTATATTCCTTCTTTGGTGCTTACGCAAAAGGAGCAAAAATGGATAAAACGTGGGAACAAATCAACGCCGATTGGCGCGTAGAATCGACTGCTCGAAGCAAAAAAATGGCGCGTTATCATGACTCAATTTCGTGGTCGTCGTTACCGCCGTTAGTGGATGCTGATTTGAAAGAACAATTGCGCGACAATAAAATGGGTTTGATGCTCACTTTTTGCCGCGATTTATTGTCAAATTCAACGGCGTCGAATGGCGACGTTTTGAACCTCATAAATTTTGACAATCGCCCTTTTTTTGGCTTTATACTGAGGGGGGTCTTTTTTTGGAGCCGCCTACAAAATGTTCTAAATTCGTTGGTGGCTTTGTTGATGCCTTTGCTTTTTTTACGTCATAAATCTTATTTTTGGTCGAAAAATCGCGTGGTTTATTGGCTTTTAGGCGTTAATTGCGCTTTAAGCCTTTTTGCCGTTCTAATTTCCGCGGTGTCTTTTTCGCAAGGCGACCGCTTTCATCTGGTGGTTTTGCCGTTGACTTTAGTGTCTTTGGGGGTTGTTTATTTTTCTTATAAGAAATAATATAAGAAAATATTGGAGGAGTACATTTAGACGGATTTGAAGTTTCCATATTTTTAAGATTGCTGCGGATTGCGCGGATTAATACGAATTATTTAAATGAGTCGGCTGTTCTGCGAATGAATTCGCAGTTACGGGTGCAAATGAATTTGCAAATACATTTAGTGGCAAATGAATTTGCAAATACATTTAGTGGCAAATGAATTTGCAAATACATTTAGCGGCAAATGAATTTGCAAATACATTTAGCGGCAAATGAATTTGCCGACTACTTTTTACCACGTAAAACCATAATTTAATGACTTTAACTTATCAACCTATTGACCTGCCTTTGCGCTACCCTTTTCGCATCGCTTTGATGAGTCGAACTTCGACGCCGATTGTTTTGATTCAATTGCAAATGGGCGAACTTACGGGTTTTGGCGAAGCCTCCATGCCGCCTTATTTGGGCGAAAGCCACGCGTCGGTTTGCGCATTTTTAGATGTTGCCAATCGGGAGATTATTTCAAACATAAACGATTCTGTTATTTCAAAAAGCTTTGACTGTCAAAGTCTTATGAAAAAAATTGACCAATTAGCCGAAGGCAACAAAGCGGCTAAAGCGGCCATTGACATCGCTCTGCACGACTTGAAAGGTAAGATTGAAGGACGCGCCGTTTGGCAAATATTGGGTTCCAATCCCGACCAAATGCCGTTGACAACTTGCACAATCGGCATCGAAATGGACCCCTCAGTATTGGAACGAAAAATTGAAGACGCGGCCGATTTTCACGTTTTAAAAATTAAATTGGGCAGTGAAGACGACAAAAAACTCGTCAAATTGATTCGTCAATTCTCCGACAAACCTCTTTATGTTGATGCCAATCAAGGTTGGTCGGACGTGAATTTCGCGATTGAGATGGCGCATTGGCTCGCCGAATGCAACGTTTTGCTGATTGAACAACCGATGTTAAAAACGGATTTGGACGGCAACGGGCGCGTCCGTGAAGCGTCGCCGATTCCCGTTTTTGCGGATGAAAGTTTTCAAAGATTGACCGATTTTGACGCAATTGACGGCATTTTCGACGGCGTTAACATCAAATTGATGAAATCGACGGGACTTTGCGAAGCGCAATTGATGGTAGCCGAAGCGCGGCGGCGGCAACTCAAAATCATGATTGGTTGTATGTCCGAAACGAGTTGCGCGATTATGGCGGCAGCGGCACTCGCCCCACAATGCGATTACGCGGACTTGGATGGACCGTGGTTGATTAAAAATAACCCTTTTGAAGCGCCGATACTGAGGGGGGGTAAAATTCAATTGTCAACGGCGGCGGGATTGGGTTTGCTGGATAATGGAATATTACGACACACTTTGACTCCATAGACCACAGATTGGGCAGATGCGACAGATTTACACTGATTTTTTCACGTTTATTCTTAAAAAAATCAGTGTAAATCAGTCGCACCTGTCTAATCAGTGGTCTATTTTGAATTCGTACATTAATGAATGATGGATGTAAGGCGTCATTCAAAAAATATTCTACCCATCTTGACAATTCTATTTCCTTTACTCTGCGTTGATTTATTCTTAAATAATTCATTATTTCTCGAATAATTCGTCTTGATTAAAGAAAATATAATCATCAATATGGGTACACTATTTTTTGAATGACGCCTTACTTATCTAAAGTTTTGTTGCTGAACGGCTCTTTTTGGTGAGAAAATTCTACTTTTGCGACATTGAGAAACACGTTGATTTTTATTTATTCTTATTTATCGTTACAATGAAAAACTATACACAACCAAAATTTCGCTTTACCAGCCTACTTATCATCCTTTTTTTAAGTCTTCATGTGTCGGCTCAATTTGTTCAAAATCCTTCGTATGCGCCCAAACGCGAAATGCGCGGCGTGTGGATTGCCACGGTTCTGAACATCGATTATCCACCGAGCGCAACGCCCGACGACAAGTTTCTCCGCGATACGTGGATTGCTTTAATTGATAAGCATAAAGCACTGGGTATCAATACTTTATTTGTCCAAGTTCGCCCAACTTCGGATGCTTTGTACCCATCAAACTTGGTGCCGTGGTCGCGTTATTTAACGGGACAATCGGGCGTGGCGCCTTACAATAATTTCGACCCATTAGAATTTATGGTGACGACGGCGCACGACCGTGGGATGGAATTTCACGCGTGGCTGAACCCTTATCGGGTGTCGATGGACAATCAAACGGGCGCCTCTTTTGCGCCAAATCACGTTTTGAATACGCATCCCGACTGGTGTTTGCTGTACAACAAACGCTATTTGTTGAATCCTGGATTGCCCGAGGTGCGGTCGCACATTCGAGATGTGGTGGCGGAAATCATCACGCGCTATCCAGTTGATGGCATACACTTTGACGATTATTTCTATCCGTATAAAGAAGGTAATCAAGAACTTAACGATTATCAAACGTTTAAACAGCACCAAGCTGGCTTTTCGAGCATCGAAGATTGGCGCCGCAACAACGTCGATTTGTTGATTTCAGACCTTTCTCAAACCATTCGATTGTTGAAGCCGCGCGTCCAGTTTGGCATTAGTCCGTTCGGGATTTGGCGCAACAACAACCGCGACCCCGAAGGCTCCGATACGCGCGGCGGCTCGAGTTATGACGGACTTTTTGCCGACGTTCGGAAATGGCTGCGGGCGGATTGGATAGATTACGTCGTGCCGCAGGTCTATTGGACGATTGGTTTTAACGTTGCCGACCATGAGAAAATCATGCGTTGGTGGTCGGAAAATTCGTCGGGCAAAAACGTTTACGCGGGTCTTGGGACGTATCGCGTTGGCACAAGTTCGGCGAAAGACCAAAATTGGAACGACCCGAACGAAATCCCCAAACAGATTCGCCTGTCGCGCGCGTTGCCAAATGTTCAAGGCGCGGTTCATTTTAGCTCTAAATCGTTGATGAACAATGCTTTAGGTGTGAGTGATAGTTTGCGTTTCAATTATTACAACTATCCCGCAATACCGCCCGAAGGTCGAAAAGACAATTCCCTTTTGGTGTGCGACCCGCCCGAAGTCCGCGCAATCACGTCGGAACCCGACGGTCGCGTGTCGATTCGTTGGCAACCAAATGCGACAACTTTGAAGAAAAAACCGTTTCAATACCTCGTCTATCGGTTCAAAAATGGACAGATTGACTTTACAAATGGTCATAATATTATTGGCATCATGCCGCACAATACGAAGGAGTACGTTTTCTTTGACCCTAAGCCTGAAACAACGAATTTATACGCGGTGAGCGTGTCGGATTGCCAAAATCGGGAGTCGCTGCCGTCGGATTTGTTGACAATTGGGAAACAACCACTGCCAACGCCAACGCCCGTCATATCGAAAACCAAAGCGCCGCGTAAGAAAGTGGGTTGGTTTAGGAGCTTTTGGCGGCGTGTGTTTGGGCGTTAAACGCGTTAGTTTTTTGGAGAATACATGGGCATATAAGATACGTAGATTTACGTAGATTTACGTAGATTTACGTAGATTTACGTAGATTTATGTAGATTTATGTATTTTTACGTAGATTATATTGGTATTAATTTTCTGCGAATAAATTCGCAGTTACGGGTGCAAATGAATTTGCAAATACATTTG
>JAYUKJ010000315.1:0-1337 GCA_043764555.1 Saprospiraceae bacterium | reverse complement strand
AAAAAATCAAATCTTTTTTACCAATACTGCCTTTGAAATAGGGGTTTCTAATTTCGTAGCCTTCCGACATATTTTTCATACCAATGCCAAAAAACGGCTTACCTATCTGATTACTGAAATGAATTTCAACGACAATATCTTTTAGTAGGTTTATATTGATTTTCCGTTTGTCAGTCATGTAACGCACGAGAGACGGGGCAAAATCACGCCTTATTTCTTCGATTTTAAAGGCATCATTTTGAGATTTGACTAATGATAATGGTTTAACAGAAACTTCTTTTTGTGGCTTTAAAGCATCTTTTTTAGGGATAAAACCAGTTTGTTCAATAAATTGTAGGGCAGTTCCCACATCGCATTGATTGAGTACCACAATAAAGTCTATAAGGCTGCCTCCTTTCGATAAACCGAAGTCGAACCAGATGTTTTTGCGGACGTTGACGTGCAGACTCGCCGTTTTTTCATCGGGTCGCAAAGGCGATTTGTACCAAGCATCGTTGCCCTGCTTTTTTGTTAAGTCAGGTGCGTAACCCAACTTTTCAAAAAAAGCAGTCAGTGGAATGGCTTTCGCTTGTTTTATCGTCATATCTCGAAATAGTTTTGTTTTTTGACATCAATCCAACAATGCTTTCATCAAGCAATCTTTCAAATCTGTATAGTATTGAATATTAATCTTGGTAATCATTTCATCCGACAAGTCGTTCAATTGCTTTCTTGCATTTAACGGAATGAGCAACGTCGTTGCCCCTTTTTCAACGGCGATTTCAGCGAGGTTAACGGCATTATACACCATATCCAAAGAGCCGCCTAAATTGAGTTGTCCGATAATAACAAGACCGCCTTTCGTATTTTTTCCCAATAATGCACTGCATAAACCTATCAATACAGCCATACCCATACCGTTGCCGCTTTTTGAGGCGTCAAAAGCGCGTAACTGAATCGAAAACTCATAAGAACGGGCATCTCGGTCGCCAATTAGTTCCTTGCTTTTGCTGTATAAATTCTGCTCGGCATACCGAACACTCTCTTGGAACTGAGGGGGTGCCGGCTTGTTCAATATTTTGACACCCGAACCAAAACTTGCATTGATTTCAAGTTTATACAAACCCGTCGTTTCTTCTTGTCCGCCCGCATTGAGCGTCCAAATTTGACCTGCCGGAAGCGGGTCTTCACCTATCGTATTTTCACTGTGGAGTTCAGGCGTGGTAACGAAGGTTTCTACCCCATTTTCACCGATTCGGTAACTAAAATGCGTGTTTCTAAACTCCGCCGAACCGATGCGTTTTTGTTGCTCTTTGACGCGCCTTCTGTATTCTAAAGCAATCTTCACAACCCATTCT
>JAYUKJ010000314.1:0-4451 GCA_043764555.1 Saprospiraceae bacterium | reverse complement strand
GTCAATAATGACTTCAAAATAGTGCGTCAAACCGATGCGGTCGAGTATCATCCGCGCGTTTTTGGAGGCCGAACCGAGGCCGATTTTAATGCCGCGTTTCTGCAAATCCTTTAGAAATTTCTCAACGCCAGGGAGCGTTTCGGAAGGCTTCATATTTTGAATTAATTCCAAGTACCAAGTGTTTTTTTGCTCCGCGAGCAGGGTTTTTTCCTCTTCATCGCGGATGTCTTTTCCACCCCACTTTAGGATTAAATTCAACGATTCTACGCGAGAAACGCCTTTTAGTGCTTCATTTTCTTCTTCCGAGAAGTCAAATCCGAGTTCGTTTGCGAGTCGCTGCCACGCTTTAAAATGGTATCTTGCGGTGTCGCAAATCACACCGTCGAGGTCGAAAATACAGGCTTCAATTTTGTTCATTTCTGACAATTAAATGGGTTTAAAATCTTTTTTAATCCTTGTTTAAGCGCGGCAAAAATAGTGTGTAAGATTTACACTTAGCTTGATTTTTTAAAATTTTTGATGGTATAAAATTGGAAAGGCAAAAAAAGTTCTCAAATTTGAGCCTATGGAAATCAAAAAAGTCACCGAAAATGAATTGCCCGCGCTCATAGATTTGGCGCGTTCGACCTTTATTGCGGCGTTTGCCAAGCAAAATAATCCCGACGATTTTGCGGCATATATCACGTCCGCTTTTACCTTAGAAACGTTCAAAAATGAGCTTTATACTGAGGGGTCCTGTTTTTATTTATTGGAAAATGAAAAGGGGTTAATTGGCTATTTTAAATTAAATCACAATCGAATTCCACACGACGGCATCAATTTAATTGACGCATTTAATGCCGTTAAAACACATAAAATGACGGAATTGGAACGCATTTATTTAATCGAAAATGTGCATGGTAAAGGTTTTGCTAACGACATGATTAATGCGGCTTTTGAATTGGCAAAAATTGAGCAAAGCACGTATATTTGGTTGGGCGTCTGGGAGCATAATTTAAAGGCAATTAAATTCTATCAAAAATCGGGTTTTACGAAGTTTGGTGAACACATTTTTGTTATCGGCGACGACCCACAAACGGATTGGTTGGTGTGGAAAAAACTGTAACTAACACTCTTTTTAGCGTTTTACATTATCTCTAACACGAATTTTATCGAATTGTACGAATTACGCGAATTTAGTTTCCTTCTGAATGACAAAAAATAAAATTCGTGTAATTCGTGTAATTCGTGTAATTCGATAAAATTTGCGTTAAAAAATTCGTGCTAAAATTAGACTCTAAATCATTTAAAAAATTAAAAATTATGCTTACTAAATTCAACAATTTTATTTCAGAAAATAATCTTTTTAATAAAGAAGATAAATTGCTCGTTGCGGTGAGTGGCGGCGTTGATTCAATGGCTTTATTGTGCTTGCTGTGGGAGCAAAATTACGATTTTGCGGTGGCACATTGCAATTTTCAATTGCGCGGAGAAGAGTCCGATAATGATGAAAAATTCGTTGAACGGTTTGCGTCTTTTATGACCAAAAATTTTCACAAAAAACGCTTTGATACTGAGGGGTCCGCTTCGACTCGAAAAATTTCGATTCAAGAAGCTGCAAGGGATTTGCGCTACGAATGGTTCGAAGAATTGAGACAAACCCATGATTATCAATACATTGTGACGGCGCACCACGGTTCTGATTCGGTTGAAACGCTGCTGTTTAATTTGTCGCGCGGCACGGGATTGAAAGGATTGACGGGCATTAAACCGAAAAATGGCGCCGTTGTTCGCCCACTTTTATTCGCCGAGAAGAAGGATATTTGGGCGTATATGGAAGAAAATAACATCGTTTATCGGGAAGATTCTTCCAATAAAAGTGATAAATATGCGCGCAATTTTATTCGCAATACAGTTGTTCCAGAATTGAAAAGATTGAATCCAGAATTTGAGCAAAATATTTTAAATACCATTGAAAGATTAAATGAAGCGCAGCAATTAGTTGATTTTTCAATTAAAAATATCATTGCTGAAATCGTTACAGTTAAAGGAAAGCAAGCTCTAATTAACGTAATTAAATTAAGGTCTTTTCCCGCAAATAAAACAATTTTATTTACATTTTTAAAAGATTTTGGCTTTAATGGACAACAAGTTGAAACGATTTTATTGGACAGTAAAACGGGCGCAAAATTCTTTTCTGCAACGCATGAATTGTTAATCAATCGCGATAATATTATTGTGCAAACTATTGAAAATGAGCAAATTAGCGCGAAAAAAGGCGTTTATACGGACTTGTCCCGAAGTAATCGGGAGGGGTCCTATTTTTTGGAAATTTCTGAAAAAACGAAATCTATTTCGCTTAAAAATTGTTCATTAATCTTAAACAAATCAATAGCGTTAAATCCAACAATAATTAAGGATAAGCACGTTGCGCAATTAGATTATTCACAATTAATTTTTCCATTAAAATTAAGACATTTTAAAACAGGCGACCGATTTAAACCGCTTGGAATGAATGGCAATAGCCAATTGATTAGTGATTATTTTCAGCAACAAAAATTGTCTGAATTTGATAAAAAAACGGTGTGGATTTTAGAAAATGGCGATGGTCAAATTTGTTGGATTGTCGGTTTTAGAATCGCCGAGCCGTTTAAGTTATTGGAACAAACAAAAGAAATTTTAACGATTAAATTAGGGTAAATTAACGTCGGCGAGGTTTGGAACCTCGCCGACGTTTTGACTATCGAAAAACATAAATTTCATGAGAAAAAAAGCCGCCGAAATCGTCGCAATTTTGGAAAATTTATATCCAGAAACACCCGTTCCGCTTGACCACAAGGACGCCTATACCCTACTCATTTCCGTTCTTCTCTCTGCTCAATGCACCGACGTTCGGGTGAATCAAGTGACGCCTGCATTGTTCGCAAAAGCAGATAATCCATTCAAAATGATACAATTAGAAGTATCTGAAATTCGCGATATAATCAAACCTTGCGGATTATCGCCGCGAAAATCTCAAGCAATTTTTGATTTATCGCACATCCTGATTGACAAATATAACGGTGAAGTTCCCGCGAGTTTTGAGGCGTTGGAAGAATTCCCGGGCGTTGGTCACAAGACGGCTTCGGTCGTGATGTCGCAATGGTTTGGCGTTCCTGCGATGCCCGTTGATACGCATATTCACCGATTAGCCATACGTTGGGGTTTGTCGGATGGTAAAAATGTGGAGAAAACAGAGGCGGATTTAAAGGCGGCATTCCCGAAAAAATTGTGGAACAAACTGCATTTGCAAATCATTTTTTATGGTCGAGAATACTGTCCCGCACGGGGGCATATTGTGGCTAATTGCCCTATTTGTTCCAAATTTGGTGTTTGATTTTCAACAGACTTTACAGTCTTTTTTCCACGTATTTCGCATATTGACACGGATTAAATTTCAATTTTCAAAAAAATAGGCCCCCTCAGTATAAGCGCCATTTTTGCTCAATTTTTGAGCGAAAATGGCGCTTATACTGAGGGGGCCTATTTTATTTGAAATGAAGGATTAAATGATTAAAATCGAATCCTAATTTCAACTACAAATCTTCCAATGCATTCTTCTTTTTCCGCTCTTTTGCCTTACGAATTTTCTCGGCTTGCGACTTAATATTTAGTTTTGGCGAGAACAAATTATAGACTAAATTAAGGCTAAAATTGTAGGGTATGAAGGAAATATAGTACGGGTTTCCAAGACCATTTCTTGGGTTAGTATAAATTTGTCTGAGCGAAAAAACGTGCTTGACACCAATCCCAAAACGCGAAGTTACGTTCCAAGTATAACCCACAAGTAGCCCAATATCATCTTGTTTTATGGCATCTTGAAGCTCATTTTCGAGTGAATTATTGTAAGAATCGCCGCGATTAGAATTTATCGTTATTTTTGACGACAAAAGACGCCCGTAGGATATGCCGATTTGCAACGATTGGCGATAAAACGTGTAGGAATTATCGGGTTTGAAATGAAAATTAGCCGCCAAAACAATATCTGCGTAATTTAATTCTGCTTTGAAAAGCGGGCTAATATCTGAAAAAGTGGGCGGTGGTGCCTTAAAATTTGGGCGACCGCCGCGCGAATTATAAAGCAATTCGGCGCTCATATCAAAATTTGGCTTAAAGCAATAAGCACCTTTAACGCCGACCGATACGCCGATTTTGTTGTACCCTTGTTGGGCATCTCCTTCGATTTGCGAAAAATTGACGCCCGCCGCGGCACTCGCTCGGAAATGTTGTTCCGTTTGCGCGCGAAGCATGGTGATGGAGATAAAAAGACAACTACAAATTAGGAATGGTAAAGACTTTTTCATCGTTTGAAATTTTTGCTAAGTTTAAAAAATACTTTTGTTTTCTAAATACAAACTTGACAAAAGTCATTATATTTGTTGAATAATTAATCATAAAAAATTAATTCTTTTTGAAAATATTTTTTCAACTTA
>JAYUKJ010000313.1:0-16258 GCA_043764555.1 Saprospiraceae bacterium | reverse complement strand
ACCTAATGTCGTCAACTTAACGATTTTAACACCGTCCACATAAGGGCGACCGTGAAGGTCGCTCCTACGTATATGTCTGACATTCAATCATTTGTAGGGGCGACCTTCACGGTCGCCCTTCTTCACTTCTTCACGGTCGCCCTTCTTCACTTCTTCACGGTCGCCCTTCTTAAGTTGACGACATTAGGTTTCGAACCTCGCCGACGTTTTAATCAATTCAAAAAAGAGACCCCTCAGTATAAAACCGTTTTTTGACTCAAAAAAAAGCTTAAAACGGTTTTATACTGAGGGGTCCCTTTTTTTATTTTTTTTGCTTTAAAATCCCACAAATCCTAATTCTAACCCCAAAAAAACGTGTGAATTTTGTAAATTAAATAAAAAGTTGTGTAACAATTGAGCGCATTAATCACCGCAATTTTGTCTCATCAATTGAGTAATAATTTAACGATTAAAATCATATAGAAATGAAAAAACTAATGGTCATTATTGGCTTAATCCTAACGATTGGATTAAACAAAAACATCGCGCAGGAGAAAATTATGCCGATGGATTCTATGATGTTTAGGGACAATATGAGGGTCCCAATGGAGAAAATGCCGACGCCGCCGATGGACATCGCGCCCACCGAAAGGGACAAAACCCGCATGGACAATATGCTCATAAAAAGGGACACGACGCCGATGGAAAGAGACAAAATGCGGCGCGATAATATGCCACCAAAAGTGGATGCCGACTACAACCGCAAGATGAATCAAACCGTTAATCGGGCGAACCGCGACTCGACGAGAGAAGGCAGATATTTTTGGGATTCACGTCGAGATACTGTCCTTAATGCCATCTACAATGGGCAAAGAATCAGAAGTGATACCATCCGCAACGGGACTTACTACGACGGGATGAGGCTCGAAGATATGCCCAATTACAAAAAAAAGCCGAAAAGCAAAAAGGAATTAGACGGCACTCAAAACGGCAAATACAACTACGAAACGCGCCGCGATTCGATGCCTGATGCTAAAAATATGGATCCTTATCGAAAAAAATATAATCCTAAATATGGCGACAAAATGGCGCGCAATTCAACCGCCGTTGACACCGACAGAATGCGGTTTGAAATAGGTAAAGAAAACCGAGGCGTATTGATGCAAAACGGTAAAGCCATGATTTTTAGAAATGGCAAAAAGAAGGTTATTAAGGCTTACACCTATTTAAGTTTTGGGACTAAAGTCATGAGCAATGGTACGATTGTCAAGCAAGACGGCACTAAAACAAGGATGAAAGAAGGAGAATTCGTCAACATGATGGGCGAAATAGTGCCAATTAAAGAATGATGAATCATGAATGATGAATGATGAATGATGAATGATGAATCATGAATCATGAATCATGAATCATGAATGATGAATCATGAATCATTCAAAACGTGTGAATTGTGTAATTTAATTCGTTAATTCTGTAATTAATTAGACCCAATTCATCCACACCTTTGTAGAGTAATAATTTAGGGTATATAGGTATTTAGTACGCCCTTTTAATTCCTTTAAAAAAGTACACTTCAGTATTTTTTTGATTATTAAAAGGGCGTTTTTTTCAAGTTAATTGAATCTTTAAAATAGATAAAAGAATGGAAAACGAGAAAATCGTAAACGTGTTAAACGCGCTTATCGTCATCAACAATGACCGCATTGAAGGCTACGAAACGGCAGCCGCAGAAACCGACGAAACGGATTTAAAAGACCTTTTCGGCAGGCTATCGCAGACAAGCAAAATGTGCAAAACTGAGTTGGTTGAGGAAGTCCACAAACTCGGTGGAACGCCCGAAGAAGGCACACGCGTAACGGGAAAATTCTTCCGCGTTTGGATGGATGTAAAAGCGTTTTTGACGGGAAAAGACCGCGTATCTATCCTAAAATCGTGTGAATACGGTGAAAATGTTGCTGCTGAAACATACAAAGATGCGATTGCCAACAACCTCCATGCCCTCACTTCGCAAGAACAAACAATGCTCAATGCACAAGCGTCTTTGCTAAAAACAGACCTCAACAAAGTGATTGCTTTGCGCGATGCATTGGCGGTTTTGGCTTAAAAACGACCTTCTAAAACCTACTTATACTGCCAAATGCGGAGAAGATTTTTACATCTTTTCCGCATTTTTAATTGAACACATAATTAATTAAAAATATTTCTAAAACGCTTATAAAATCAACGACAGTGGGCAGATTATTTAAAACCATGTACGAAGAATGGCACCAAAGAAAGCCGTTTAAAATGAGCGATTTGGGCAGATTATTCTCCACTACTTACTCTGAATGGTATCGAAAAGACCCGTTCCGCGAAAGTGCCGTTATAGCCTATTATGCCGTTTTTAGCATCCCGGGATTGCTGGTTTTAATCGTCACCATAGCGGGTTATTTTTTTGATAAAGACACCGTTAATCAGAATATAATTGGCGAAATAAGCAAGACAATGGGCGCAAATACGGCGGATGAAATCAAAAGTATGCTCACAAATGCAAGCCAAACAAAATCAACGCTCGTGGGGTCAATTATTGGCATTTCGACCATTTTAGTGGGTGCAACGGGCGTTTTTGTGGAATTACAAAAGTCATTCAATTTGATTTGGGCAGTTAAAGTCGTCCCCAAACGCGGCATTTTACCCATTCTAAAAACCCGCTTATTTTCATTTGGTTTAATCATGGCAATTGCTTTTTTATTGACGATTTCTTTGGTCGTGTCAACGGCTTTGGAAGCCATGAGCAATTGGATAAAAGTGGATTCATCCGAGTTAATGATAGTGGTTTTTAAAATCATTAATTTTATTATTTCACTCACCGTTATTTCCACACTCTTTGGATTGATGTTTAAAATATTGCCCGATGCCGAAATACGGTGGAAACACGTGTGGTTAGGCTCTTTGGTGACGGGTTTTTTATTTACATTGGGTAAAATGGGCTTGGCGTATTATTTTGGAAAAACCAATCCTGCATCCGTTTATGGCGCGGCGGGTTCCATTATTTTAATGCTTTTATGGGTGTCTTATTCTTCGATGATTATGTTTTTTGGGGCAGAATTTACGGCAACTTACGCCAATTTGTACGCGCAAGATGGCGTTGCACCTTCGGACATTGCAAAAGTGGATGTCGCGGCTAAAAATGATAAAGTGGCAAACGTCGGCGAGGTTTTGAACCTCGCCGACGTTAAAACCGACGTAAAAGACCCTAAATCTATCCCAAAAGTGTGAATGATGTAACTATTTTAAAATATTGTGTAACGCCCACGCACGCAATCCGCCGCATCTTTGCATCATAAGACAGTAACAAATGAAGTATTGTAGTTTTGGGCATCATTCAAATTAGTTCAGAATACGGACCCCCTCAGTATTTTTTAATTAAAAATTAAAAATTAAGAATTAAAATGGTCAAACAGTTTATTTCAATAAATTGAGGGACGAAAAAGTATTTATTAATTTGGATGATGTTATTTAAAACTACTCAATAAAATATATTTTTATGTTAATGTTAGACGGTGGCGGTTGCTCATCAACACCGCTTATTTTTCAAAAATTTTTCATCAAAAACGAAACAATGATTACCTCTAAAAGCAACGAATTATCTTCTCAATGGAAATTTATTATCGCCGTACTGATTTGTCAAGCCGTCGGTATTACAAGCGGATTATTGACTCAGAATGAGATGATTACGTGGTTTAGTACGCTAAATAAGCCGTCTTGGAATCCACCCGCTTACCTTTTTGGACCCGTTTGGACGACTTTATATCTTTTAATGGGTATTTCATTGTGGTTGGTTTGGAAAAGCAATGCCCCTCAAATCCATAAATTACGCGCTGAATTGACGTTTGCGGTGCAATTATTTTTAAATTTTATGTGGTCTATTTTATTTTTCAAATGCCACTCTCCTTTGCTCGCATTGTTTGATATTTTTCTGATGATTATTGTTATTTTAATGACGATTGGACGGTTTGCGCGGATATCAAAGACGGCAGCTTGGTTGTTAGTGCCTTATTTGGCTTGGGTGTGTTTTGCAACAGTATTGAATTATAAAATTTGGGCGTTGAATATGTAGCAAAATTTAGCCACGGATGGCGCGCATTAACATGGATTTAGGTAAAAAGACGTTTTATACTGAGGGGTCCTATTTTCGTTATAAAATATTGATTTCAAACAAGTTACAACTTCCCAAAAGTTTTAAAACTTTTGAGAAGTTACCGCAAAAAACAACTAAATAAAATCATTTCCTTCACTCACGGACCAAAGTCCGTGCTACAATTTAATCAAAAATGAATAAGCTATTCGTGTCCCTAATAATGTCTGGTGCATTATTGATGGGCTGTAAACCCGCGCAAAAAAGCCAAACATCGGCACCCGCTAAAACCCAACAAACGGGTATGAACAAAACCGAAAAAGGCGTCGTCATAGGTGCAGCCGCGGGCGGTGTTATTGGTGCGATTGTCGGAAACAAAGGCAATAATACGGCAATCGGGGCAATTTTGGGCGCAACTGTCGGTGGTGCAGTTGGTGCAGTGATTGGCAACAAAATGGACAAACAAGCCAAAAAAATGGAAGAAGATTTGGGCAAAACCGCCACCGTAGAACGCGTCGGCGAAGGCATCAAATTGACATTCAACAGCCAATTGTTGTTCGATTATGGCAAAACGGACTTGAAAGAATCCAATAAAGCCGATTTGCAGAAATTCTCTGAAACGCTCAAACAATACACCGACACGGATTTATTGATTGTTGGACACACCGACAACGTTGGTTCGGATGGCTTTAATCAAACGTTGTCTGAAAAACGAGCTTCGGCGGTTTCTAACTATTTGGCGTCTTTGGGCATCAGTTACAGCCGTTTGAGGATTGAAGGAAAAGGGGAATTGCAACCTGTTTCTTCAAACGAAACGGAAGATAACCGCAGCCAAAATCGCCGCGTCGAAATCGCTATTTCGGCGAATGAAAAAATGAAGGCGGACGCTAAAACAGAAGTAAAACAGTAGGCTAAATTTAACACGAATTTTAGCGAATTTTACGAATTACACGAATTATTTTATGCGTATTCTCACGGCGGCGTAGCCGCCGTGAGAATACGCAATTAACCAATTTTAAAAAATACAGTTACAATGAAAAGTACAACTTTTAATCTCCCCGTTTTGGCATTTATGATATGCTTTTTTTCGGACCCCTCAGTATCCGATGCTCAAATTCAGTTTGGCATCCGCGCAGGGCTTAACGCGACGAATGTGTCGTTTGAAAAATTGCCGAGCAAAAGCGAACGGTATGGTTTTCACGCAGGTGTGTTTGCGGATATTCCCATCACAACCGATTTTTTATCTATTCAACCCGAATTGAGTTTCTCAACCAAAGGGGCAGCCTTCAAACCACTTACGGGACGGCAAACTTTGAACATGAGCTATGTAGATTTTCTACTGCCCGTTGCCTTCAAATTATCGGCTTTTGACCTGCAAGTTGGTCCTTTTGCATCCTATTTGGCGACGACGCCCGACTATACGGTCTATAATGAGAACAGAGTTGTCGTGGATGGTTTTAAAAAATACGACGTTGGTTTATTGATAGGTTTGGCTTTCAATCTCAACAAAATTGTCATTGGGGCGCGTTACAATCAAGGATTTGTGGACGTTACGACGGACAATGCGCGTCCGTTTTTAGGAACGGGAAAAAATGCTGTGGCGCAAGTGTCATTGGGCTATAAATTTTAACTTAGACGTAAGTGATAGGTAGGGTAGCCCTTGTCTCCACTAAGATAATAATGTGTGAATTTTTAATGAGAGATGATGAACCTCTCAGATGTTTAGAGCCTCGCTGTTGAGAAATAATAAGGACAGTGAGGCTCTTTTTTGACGCAGTCGGCACATTTATTTGCTGATAAATTCATTAACGCGGCAACTAAAGTTGCCGACTACATTCAGGCTCATGAAAGCAAAAGAACTCGACCTTCAAAGCGGCGAAATCATTAGAAAATGTCCACTTGAACATTTCAATGGCAAACAGTTTTTGTACGGAAGTCCCTATAATTACATCGTCAAATACGCCGATTACGCGGGAGGGACGCCCGACCGAAGATATGCTTTATGGCGTTTCAATGCCGCAACATTTGCTTATGAACTGTACCAAACCGCCAACGAAAAATCGTACAACACCTTGAGTGACATTGCGACAAAATGGGAAAAAGAAATGTGGGCAGAAAAATTTAAACACGACGAATCAAGTATTTAAAAATATTTTAAAAATTCACAACCAACACCTTATGAAAAATTTATATCACCACGTCGAAACCCTTTTTGAAAAAGTCACGGGCGTTGCCACAACAATTTTGGGCAGTTCCATCACCTTCACTTTAGCTTTTATTATGGTGACGTGGTTTTTGATTGACTCATTTAATACGCAAGATAGTCAGCATATTTTACGCGATGTTATTCATGGATTGACGTTTTTGAGTTTGTTCATTATTCAAAAAGAATTCAATAAATTTTCGGGTTCATTGCACGTAAAAATCAATGAATTAATTGTTTCTCACAAACCCGCCAACAATGCTGTAATCAATGCGGAAACAAAAACGGAGAAAGAAATCGTTGAATTAGCGAAGGAATACACCGAAATAGCGGTGAAAGCGGAAGAAAAATTGAATCATTAAATCAAAAAAGGGACCCCTCAGTATTTTGAGGAATTTACCCCTTTTTAACGACATAAATCACATCACAATTAAAAACTTTTAGAAATGAGAGATGTAAAAAACTGCATCGCCGCTTGCTTGGCTTGCGTTGTTGATTGCGAAAAATGCGCAACAGATTGTCTTAATATGATGGGACACGAAGGCTGCGTGAGAACTTGCCGCGATTGTGCCGACATCTGCGCTTTGTGCGCCCGATTGTGCGCCCGCGAGTCCAAATTTGCGGATGCCTTGTGCGCTATTTGCGTCAAATGTTGCGAAGCCTGCGTTGCGGAATGTGGCAAACACACGATGGATTGCTGCAAAGCGTGCGTCGAATCCTGCAAAAAATGCGCAGAAGCCTGTAAAATGTAATGCTTTACGCATTAAAGAAAAATACTTTCTTCGAAGTAGATTATCAATCACATAACTTTCTGTACACGGCGAAGGGGATTTAATTATCCCTTTCGCTTTCTTTTTTATGTAAAAAAGAGGCTTTTTTGGCACTTATACTGAGGGGTCCTCTTTTTTTCAAATTTCTTTGTATTTTTGCTTTTTTAATTGACTAAATATTTGAAAATATGGCAAAAAAATTCAACA
Organism: Saprospiraceae bacterium; assembly: GCA_043764555.1. Taxonomy (GTDB): domain Bacteria; phylum Bacteroidota; class Bacteroidia; order Chitinophagales; family Saprospiraceae; genus JAAFJT01. The sequence continues at coordinate 8,982 of JAYUKJ010000313.1, read as the reverse complement.
TAACAGGTCTGTGCCATGCCCACGAGCATTATATGGCTGATGTGTCGCACAAATTGGAAAAAGTACGCAAAATGGTGGATGAGGGTGAGTATTTCATCATCAACCGCCCGCGTCAGTATGGTAAAACGACGACTTTATATACCATGACAACGATGCTTGAAAAATCGGGTAACTACCTTGTTTTCAACATTAGTTTTGAAGGCATTGGCGACGTTGTTTTTGAGACTGAAAAAGCGTTCGTATCTGTTTTTGTAAAACTTTTGGCACGGTATATTAGAAAAAGAGACCCTCAAAATTCTGCCTTGTTGACTAAAATGGGGGGAAGTGTCACGACTTTTGGTGAATTAAGCGACTGCATTATAGATTTTAGTGATACAATAGATAAAAAAATCGTTTTGCTGATTGACGAAGTGGATAAAAGTAGCAACAATCAATTGTTTATCAGTTTTTTAGCAATGCTAAGAAATTTATATTTGAATAGAACGAACGAACCGACTTTTCACTCCGTTATTCTCGCAGGGCTGCACGATGTCAAATCTTTAAAACTAAAAATACGTCCCGATGAAGTTCAAACATACAATTCACCTTGGAATATTGCGGCTGAATTTAAAGTGGATATGAATCTTCAACCGTTTGAAATTAAGCCAATGTTGGATGAGTATGCGGTGGATAAAGGCGTGAAAATGGACACGGCGGCAATGGCAGAAGACTTGTTTTACTACACATCTGGCTATCCTTTTTTGGTGAGCAAATTATGTAAAATGATGGATGAAGACGTTTTACCAACGAAAGATGTAAAGGAATTGACGGAATCAGACCTTGAATGGGCAGTTAAATCGCTTGTTTTGGAAGCAAATACTAATTTTGATTCGCTGATTAAAAACTTAGAAAATAACCCTAATTTATACAAAGTTGCCTACGAAATATTGATTGAAGGCAACTATAACGACTTCAATGTCTATGACCCTGTCATAAGTCTGGGATTGATGCACGGTATTTTTAGAAATGGACGAGGTGTGAAAATTCATAATCGAATTTATGAGGAATTGATTTACCGTTATATGACATCAAAAACAAAGACCGCGCTGATTGACACACTCACAAACGAGACAATTGGTCAAAATTTTACATTGGCGAACAATGCGCTCGATTTGGAAAAGGCTTTACTGAAATTTCAAATGTATATGCGCGAAAATCATAGCAAACACGACCGCAATTTCTTGGAACACAATGGACGTTTGGTATTCTTAGCTTTTATGAGACCTATCTTAAATGGACATGGTTACGATTTTAAAGAAGCTCAAGCTTCCGAAGAACGGCGCTTAGATGTTACTATCACGTTTTATCAGCATAAATACGTCGCAGAACTAAAAATTTGGCGGGGTGAAGTCGCACATGAAAAGGGCTTAAATCAACTCGCCGATTATTTGGATAGACTGCATTTGACAGAAGGCTATCTCGTTGTTTTTGACCATAAAGAAGTTAAAACGTGGCAATCTGAATGGATTACGTATAAAAATAAAAAAATATTCATAGCTTGGGTGTAGAATAATGGACGTAACGCGACCTTGAGGTCGCGCCATTTCAAAAAGGGGACCCCTCAGTATAAAATCGTTTTTCGACTCAAAATCGAGCTAAAAACGGTTTTATACTGAGGGGTCCTCTTTTTTGTCCGTAACGCGACTTTAAAGTCGCGCTACAATTCAAAATGTGTGAATTGTGTAAGTTTCCGCCATAATTATGTAAGTTTTTTGGTTCAGAAATCCATCATCTTTGTTCATTGTTGTCGGTAACTTTAGTTGCCGCAATAATTATAGCGCAACTTTTTTGCCGACTACCTTAATAAAATGGAAAACGAATGAAACTATATATCAAATTTATGCTTAGCACGCGCTGCAAAATGGTCGTCAAAGACATTTTGAAAGGCTTAGACCTCCACTTCGTGATTGTTGATTTGGGAGAAGTCGAGATTATGGAGGATTTGGACAGTGAACAACTCGATGAATTAAAATCTGCGCTCTTGGTGTCGGGATTGGAACTTATGGACAATAAAAAAGCGATTTTGATTGAGCGCATCAAAAATACCATCGTCGAAATGGTGCATCATTCAAATGAGGGACTTAAAATCAATTTTTCCAATTTTCTAAGCGAAAAACTCCACCACGATTACACTTACTTGGCAAATCTGTTTTCGGAAATGCAAGGCTCTACGATTGAGCAATTCATGATTGCCCATAAAGTCGAAAGGATTAAAGAACTCATTATTTATGGGGAATTAAATATCACGGAAATTGCTTGGAAAATGAATTACAGCAGCGTCGCGCATTTATCCAATCAATTCAAAAAAATGACGGGTTTGTCGCCTTCGCAGTTCAAACAATTGAAGGATAAAACGCGGCGGTCGTTGGAGGAACTTTAACGCGTAGTTTTTCTTTTTTTTTAACACATCTTTATTTTTTTAACACATAGGCACATAGGACACATAGTTTTTCTGTTTTAACGACTGTTTTTACACGAATTTTATCGAATTTTACGAATTACACGAATTTTTTTCATGTCAAAAAGTAATTCGTAAAATTCGATAAAATTCGTGTAAAAAAACTATGTGCCCTATGTGCCTATGTGTTAAAAAAATAAAAATGTGTTAGAAAAACACCTTTTATACTGAGGGGTCCTTCTCCACAAATTAAAACCTTTAAAAATGAGTAAAATGACTGAATTTATGCCCATAAAGCCAAACACTTTGGAACTCAATCTGCACAATTTATTGATGCAATCACCCTTTGCTTTCGCTATTTTGAAAGGCAAAGACAGCATTGTTACGCTTGCGAATGACAGCATAAAAACCATGTGGGGCAAAGGAAACGACGTGGAAGGCAAGTCGTTATTTGACGTATTGCCTGAGATTAGAACGCAGGGATTTCGTGAATTAGTTGACAGTGTTTACACGACGGGCGTGCCGTTTATTGGTGAAGAAATGTTGGTCAAATTACTGAGGGGGGGAAAATTAATTGATACCTATTTCAATTTTACGTATGAGGCGTATCGGGAACTTGACGGGACGATTTCGGGCGTTACAATCATCGCTTACGAGGTGACGACGCAAACAGTATTGAACCAAAAAGTAAAAGAAAGTGAAAGTTATTTCCGCTTAATGGCGGAATTAATGCCCGAAAAAGTAACCAACTCTTACGGGAATGGAAAAGTTATTTTCTATAATAAAAGTTGGGAAGATTACACGGGTGCAACGCTTGACGAACTACTCAGTGTGAGTTGGGAAAAATGGATTCATCCCGAAGATGTGGGTAGAGCGAATGAAAAATGGCTTGAATCGGTTGAAAAAGGCAATGATTTTGACATGGAATTGCGGCTTCTCAACCGCGAAGGCGTGTACAAATGGCACGTCAACCGCGCAAAATGCGTGAAAGATGGCGCGGGCAACGTGATTCTTTGGGTGAGTTCCAACATTGACATTCATGACCGAAAAGAACAAACCGAAACCTTAGAAAAAGCGGTGAACAACCGAACAAAAGAATTGCAGGAGGCAAATGCAGAATTGCAGAAAAAAAATCAAGAGATAGCCCTCAGTAAATACAACAAAATATTCCTTGCAGAATTTTCTCAGAAGTTTGCAGAGAACACAACGCAAAAAGATTTTTTTAATGGATTGGTGCAATTTGTCGTGGAGATTACGGGGCTTGATTATGCTTTTGTTGCCCAATTTAAACCCAATAATCCAGATGAATTTACTTTAGAGACCATTGCTTTTTCGACGTTGGGACAGATAACGGAAAACTTTGATTATTCCGTTATTGATGGTCCTTGCAGAGAGGTGATTTATGGCGATTTACGCACGTATGCGGACAATGCACGCACCGTTTTTCCGAAAGGACAAATGATTAAGCAATTGAATATTGAAGGGTATATCGGTTATCCTTTGTACGATTCAGAAGGGCAAGTCATTGGTTTGGTTGCAGTTATGCATCATGAAAAAATTGAAGATACAGACACCGTTAATTCGATTTTAAAAATTGTCGCTAAACGGGCTGAATTGGAATTAGAGCGCATTAAAAATCAATTTAGAATAGAAGAAAGCAATCAACAATTAGAGAAAAATAATAAAGAATTACAATTAAAAAATAAAGAATTAATACAAAAAAATAAAGAAGTAGAAGATTCTAAACTCAAATTATTGTCCGAATATTCCCGCAGTTTGATTGAGGCAAGCCTTGACCCTTTAATTGTTATTAGCACTAAAGGACGTATTACGGACATGAATCAAGCGGCAATAAATGTAATCGGCAAAACCCGTTCAATACTGAGGGGTACGCATTTTTTCGATTATTTCACCGAACCCCAAAAAGCCAAAGAAGCGTATGAAAACGTGTTTTCAAAGGGATTTGTTACCAATTATCCATTAATTATTAAAGACCATAAATTGACGGATGTTTTATTTAATGGTTCAGTTTATAAAGATGAAAAAGGTAAAATATTGGGGGCGGTTATTGTCACGAGAGACATTACCGAGCAAAAACGCATTGAGAAAGATTTGATTGAAAGTTTAAAAGAAATCACGGATTACAAATACGCACTCGATGCGTCATCAATTGTGGAAGTGACTGATGTTCAAGGGATTATAAAATACGTTAATTCTAATTTCACTAAAGTTTCTCAATACACTTATGATGAAATAGTGGGTCATAGTCACCGTATGATTAATTCAAGTTTTCATTCAAAAGAAGAAATGCGCGATTTGTGGGCAACGATTTCAAGTGGAAAAATATGGAAAAGTGATTTGAAAAACAAAGCAAAAGACGGCTCTTATTACTGGCTCGCCACCACGATTGTCCCGTTTGTGGACGATAAAGGTGTGCCTTATCAATACGTGGCAATTAGGACGGACATTACGGCGCAAAAACGCATTTCCGAAGAATTATTGGAAGCAAAAGTATATGCAGAATTAGCGACCAAAATTGCCCAAGAAGCGAAAACAAAAGCCGAAGATGCCACTTTAATCGCCGAAAATGCCGTGAAAGCCAAACAACAGTTTTTGTCAAATATGAGTCACGAGATTCGGACGCCGATGAACGCGATTATTGGCTTTACAAAAGTGCTATTGAAAACCGAATTGACGGGCAAACAAAAAGAATTTTTGACGGCTATCAAAATGAGTGGCGACTCGCTGATTGTGCTGATTAACGATATTTTGGATTTGGCAAAAGTGGATGCGGGCAAAATGACGTTTGAAAAGACACCGTTTAAATTGTCGGTTTCCATCAACGCGATGTTGCATCTGTTTGAAATTAAAATTCAAGAAAAAAACCTGATTTTGATTAAGGAATACGACAAACGGATTCCCGAAGTATTGCTCGGCGATGCCGTTCGATTGCACCAAATTATCTTGAATTTGGTGAGTAATGCCGTCAAATTTACCGCCCACGGACACATAAAAGTGAGCGTACAGATGATTCACGAAGACGCCGAAAAAGTAACGGTTCAATTTGCCGTGACGGATACAGGAATTGGCATATCGGAAGATAAAATTGCCACAATTTTTGACAATTTCCAACAAGCTGCCCATGATACGCCGCGTTTGTACGGTGGAACGGGCTTGGGACTCGCTATTGTGAAGCAATTAGTTGAGCCTCAAGGCGGCACAATCAGCGTAGAAAGCACCCTTACTGAGGGGTCTGTTTTTAGCTTTATTTTGGATTTTGAAAAGACAAATGAAGCCGCTTTTTTTGAAACCGACATCATGGAATTAGACCCCGATATTAAAAACATCAAAGTCTTGGTCGTTGAAGATATGGCACTCAATCAATTGCTGATGAAAACTATTTTAGATGATTTTGGCTTCGACCGCGACATTGCCGAAAATGGGAAAATAGCGATTGAAAAGCTCGAACAGAAAACAAATTTTGGTAACAATAAAGCCTATGACGTGATTTTGATGGACTTACAAATGCCCGAAATGAATGGTTTTGAAGCCACGGAATACATTAGAAACACGCTAAAATCTAAAATCCCCATCATCGCTTTAACCGCAGATGTCACGACCGCAGATTTGGCAAAATGCAAAGCCGTTGGCATGAATGACTACATCGCAAAACCCGTTGATGAACGCTTATTGTACAGTAAAATCGTAAATTTGGTAAAAAAAAGGGAAACAATGAATACGGCAAATCGAGAAATAGAATTGGGTCAAGTCGTCAAATTGCGGTGTACCAATATGACGTATTTGATGCAACGCACCAAATCAAATCCCGCCTTGATGTCGGCAATGATTGATGCGTATTTGGAACAAACACCGCCCTTGATTCAGGCGATGAGACAGAGTTTTCAAAACAGAGATTGGGATATGTTACACGCGGCAGTCCATAAAATGGTGCCGTCTTTTCTGATTATGGGCATCAGCACTGATTTTGAAACAATGGCAAAAAAAGTAATGGAGTACGCCAAAGCACAACAGGAAGCAGAGGATACGGAGGATTTTGTTGCACAATTAGAAGATGTTTGTACACGAGCGTGCGATGAATTAAGAGCAGAATTGACGAAGTTTAAGACAACAAATTAAAGCAAGAAGGGCGACCGTAAAGGTCGCCCCTACAAATGCAGGTTGTTCAATACACAAATGCAGGACTGTTTATCATATTCGTAGGGGCGACCTTTACGGTCGCCCTTCTTTACGGTCGCCCTTCTTTACGGTCGCCCTTCTTTACGGTCGCCCTTCTTGCACATTTTATTTACAAAGTCCCCCCTCAGTATTTTCACATTATTTTTTAAAAATATGACTCATGCACGCAACACTACCGAAAACCTCACTTAAAATTCTCCTCGCCGAGGACGATGCCGACGACCGTTTTTTCTTTGCCAAAGCACTGAATGACCTTGCCATAGATACGCATTTGACGATGGTGCATGATGGCGAAGCCTTGATGGAATACCTGTCCGAACACCTTCAAAACCTACCCGATGTCCTGTTTCTCGACCTCAGTATGCCCCGAAAAAGTGGCTTTGAGTGCTTGACGGAAATAAAAGACGAACTGCAATTAATTGGTTTGCCCGTCATTATGTTTTCGACGGCGTATCCACGCGATTTCAAATATGAACAAAGCATCATTGGTATGCTCTTGAATATTGGGGCTTATGATTTTATTCGTAAACCCAATGATTTTGCAGGACTGAAAAAGGTGCTTTTCGCGTCGCTTAGTAAATTGACCGCGAATAAAAACACCTCAACATTAAATATATTTGAGTAATTATTTTATAAGTTAACATTCCCGAAGGGAATATATGTTTATAGGAAAATCAAGCGATATTTTAGCTAATCCCGAAGGGATTGTATGTAATATCTTGTGCTTTTACATATAATCCCTTCGGGATTGAGGCTCATTTTTCCATAAAGTCCTATAAATATATATTCCCTTCGGGAATGTTAGGCAAAAAATAATTAGGAAAATATATTCAACGCACCCCTCAGTATCAAACCTACTTTAACTGAACTTATTACTAAAAATCCTTAAAAATGACGGAAAAATCACTCAATATCCTACTCGCCGACGACGATATGGACGATTGCAATTTTTTTAAAGATGCCTTACACGCATTGCCCATAAAAACGCAATTAAAAACGGTTAATGATGGCGAAGCATTAATGAAGTATTTGTCCGAAAATAGTCATCAATTGCCTGATGTATTATTCTTAGATTTGAATATGCCGCGCAAAAATGGTTTTGAGTGTTTAACGGAGTTGAAAGACAATGGACAACTGATAGACATTCCCGTCGTGATTTTTTCAACGTCTTTTCCGAAGGCAATTATTGATAAAGTTTTTAAAATGGGAGCGAATTTATACATCCGAAAGCCAGGAGATTTTGCACAACTCAAACAAGTCATTCACAATGCTTTACCGATTGCAACAGAAAATCATTTTTCAAAAGGCACTTTAAAATATATCCTTAACGCATGACTGTAAAACCACTCAATATCTTACACGCGGACGACGACGTGGACGATTGCAACTTTTTTAAAGAAGCCTTAACCGCATTGCCCGTAAAAACGCGATTAAAAACGGTGAGTGACGGCGACGAATTGATGTATTATTTATCAAATAATACCGACAATTTGCCCGATGTCTTGTTTTTGGATTTGAATATGCCGCGTAAAAATGGGTTTGAATGTCTGTCAGAAATAACGAATAATTCGCTGTATAAAAATTTGGCAATCATTGTTTTATCTACTTCCAATTCAAGGGAAAAGATACAGGAGATATTCAGAATTGGTGGTCATATATATGTACGTAAGCCGAATGATTTTGGGCAAATCAAACAAATTCTTCAAAATGTATTGCCTATTGCATTGGAACATGTTTTTTCAAAAAAACCTTTAAATTACATACTCAATGCCTAATAAACCACTCAATATTCTCCTCGCCGACGACGATAAAGACGACCGTTTCTTTTTCAAAATGGCATTGGATGCGTTAACAACGCCGACGGAATTAGCGGCAGTGGTGGATGGTGAAAAACTGATGGATTATCTATCCGAAAACGCGCATCAATTACCCGATGTCTTGTTTTTGGATTTGAATATGCCGCGCAAAAATGGGTTTGAATGTTTGTCGGAAATAAAAATGAATCCCGATTTACACGCCTTGCGGGTAATTATTTTCTCGACCTCGTATGAGCAAGAAGTGGTCAATTTGTTATACATCAATGGCGCACAATATTTTATGCGTAAACCCGCCGAATTCGCGCAACTCAAACGAATTATTCAACAAACCGTCGCGCTGATTTCTAAGGGGGATGCAACGCAACCAAGTCGGGAGCATTTTGTGTTGACGGTGCAGAAATAGGGTTAAGGGTTTAACACATTTTTTCTTTTTTTTTAAACACATAGGCACATAGGGCACATAGTTTTTTTCTTTTTTTAAAATCTAAAACTATGTGTACTATGTGCCTATGTGTTTAAAAAAAATGTGTT
>JAYUKJ010000312.1:0-1341 GCA_043764555.1 Saprospiraceae bacterium | reverse complement strand
GATATTTCGGGCAAATTAGTCTTTCAAAAACGGGAAACGGATTGGGCGGAAACCTTTGATTTATCGCATTTGTCGGAAGGGAATTATATGTATCAAATCACGTCGGAAAATACAATTGTTGCCGTTGGCAAATGGGTGAAAATCAAAAATTAGGACCCCTCAGTATAATTGTGAAAAAGCCGCGTTGATAGACATCAACACGGCTTTTTCATCCCCAAAACAAAAAACTATGTGTCCTATGTGCCTCCTATATAACTCTTTTTAAACCGTTGATAATCAATTGTTTACAAACGACGTTTTGAACAGATAATTTTAATCACATAGTTAGGCATAGGTGTTTTCACATAGGTTCACATAGGTTTTATCGTAAAAATCTATGTGAACCTATGTAAAAACCTACTATGTTTAACTATGCGATTAATGGCGTCTAAGTTATTTGTTTTTACGTTGGCGTCCTTCCACGCCCGATCACTATGTGTTACAAAAAAAACACTTACGTTCAATCCATGTTTTCAACCATAAATTGCTTCTCTCAAAAACGCGTTCAACGGTTGCGCGGCTTCAAAGTACCCCCTCAGTATATCGGCAAAATCGGGGCGCAAAGCCAATCTTGCGTCGATGTTGGCGCTCCAATAAAACTGTTTATTGGCCACAAAAGGTTGATATTCAACGGCTTCAACGAATTCGGGCGGCATCCTTTTGTTGCGTTCGCCGCGCATTTCACCCCATTTTGAGGTGAATTTTTTATCATTGATTAACGTGTCAAATTGCGCCGAATTATCGACAATGTACCGCCGAACGCGCAACAACGTTTCCTTTTCTTCAAAGAAATAAGCGCCGCCCGCAATGAACGATTCGTGTGCCGACAATTGCAAATAATGCCCTGGATAGAGTTTGTCTTTGGTGCCAAATCGACCGATTGACGCCGATAAATGCTCTTTGTAAGGGCGTTTATCTTTTGAAAAACGGACGTCTTTATTAACTCTAAAAAGCATTTGTTTGGCAGGAATCAAGGACAACTCAGGCTCCGTATCGGAAAGTGCAGCGACGATTTTATCGACTAATGCTAAAAAAGGTTCTTTGGCCACCGATTCGTAACGCATTTTTTGCGATAAAAACCATTCACGCTCATTGTTGCGCGCGAGGTCGGCGAAGAAATCAAAATAGGATTGTTGCAACATACATTTTATTTTTAGATTATACTGAACGGAAAGTGGTTTTCGGATTTTCACATTTTATAAATCTTAGGAAGATTCCTTCAATCCTATGGGATGTACAGAAAGTTGTTTGTTATAAAATTTCTCATATCCAATCAAAAAATGTCTAAAATTCCCGAAGGGA
>JAYUKJ010000311.1:0-4466 GCA_043764555.1 Saprospiraceae bacterium | reverse complement strand
ATTGTCGACTCAAAGGTACTTCAATTCATATTGCTAATTTCTTTGACACACGCCAAGACCCTGATAAACGTCCATATTAGCCGTTTATACTGAGGGGTCCCTAAAATCAAATCCGCACAATTATTTCCGCAGAACCACAAACTTTTTCGCCACTTCAAAATCAAGTGTCCGCAGCGTAAAAACGTACAAACCTGACGCAAAATTTTCGGTATTGATGGTTAAATACGGCGTTAAATCGTCCTTCGGGTCATACTTTTTTTGATAAACAATTTGACCTAAAACATTGGTAATCAACACATCAGGCGTCGTATTTTCGGGCAATTGCAAACGAAGATTTAATTTGGTCACAACGGGATTTGGGAACATTTGCAAAATCGCAAAATCACCAATCGGTTGACCAAAAGAACGCCGCAAAATATTAAAACTCTGCATGATATTTAAGCGCCCGCCCGTAACGGTTTTATTCGCCAAACTCGGCAATTTATCCACGCCATTTAAAATAGCATTTCTAACCAAATTCATCGCTTCCACGGGCCTGGTTTTCGACAATTGGCACAAGCCCAATTCGGGCATACTCCACAGCAACGCGGCGGCTCCTGCAACGAGCGGCGTGGCAAAAGAAGTACCGCTATCGATGATTGTTTTATTATCATATGACAACAATTCAAGATTTTTTGCGGGCGCAGCAAGGTGAACAAATTTAGCGCTAAAACCCCAATCATCTTTCATATCTTTCTCATTTGTTCCCGTTACCGAAATCAGGCTCGATTTATCGCACTGAGCGGGCATATCTCCGTAAGTTACAATATCTTCAAAGCTATTGGTGACGGCAACAAAATTCAAAATACCCAATTTTGCAAGCGCATCATAAACAGCGCACAACATAGGCTGATCGCTCGGTTTTTTACCCTGAAAACCCGCCGACATACTCGTAACGGGAATAAATGCGCCTTTTTTTCCGCCCGTCGAATCGTACAACCGCCGTTGATATATCACATAATCATAAGCTCTAATCATCGCATCGTCGCCAGGTCTCGCTTGACGAATACCGCTAAATAGGAGTAATTTAATTTTCCAATTGACCCCCGAAATCAAGCGATTGTTGTTGCCTGATGCCCCAATAACACCCGCAGCAGCCGTACCATGGTTTATGTCACCAGCGTCGAGACCCGAATAGTGATTGTCTGTTTTGGTAAACAAATTCAGTCCTCGATAATCATCAACATAGCCATTTTTATCATCATCTATGCCGTTGTTTGGAATCTCACCTTTATTTGTCCAAACATTGTCCCTCAAATCCAACAAATTGTCTTGAAAACCTGCGTCAATTATCGCCACCACAATCGTATCGTCGCAAGCCGTCAAACCGCCCGTCGTCACGTCCCAAACGGCGGGTGCGTTGACTTTCGGAAGGTTCCACTGCTCCTTAAAAAGCGGGTCGTTTGGCGTGCCGCGCAACTCGACAAAATGGTTAAATTGAGCACCCGATACTGAGGGGTCCCTTTTTAATAGCGTTAACAACTGATTTTCATCCGTTTTTGATGGGTCAAAACGAAGGCTATAAATATGCAGCGTTGGCGCAATTTCTTCGAGTTCAAAGACCTTTTCACCCGTAAAAATTCTAAAATCCAAAACATCTTCAAATCTTCCAATCAATTGATTGTCAACTAATTGGAACAAAATTTCGCCCGAAACGTGGTCGCTCGAATGGGCGCTTTTAGCTTGTTGCGCCGTTAGACTTAAAGGTGCAAAAAGGGCAATAAATAAAGCGAGAAATAGATATTTTTTCATGACATTAAATTTTAAAATTCAATTAAAATAACCTCCACCTAATGAGTTTATCGTTTTAAACCTATAAATCAAAACGTTACGACACGTTAACTGTATTTGCGAATTCATTTATAAACCCGTCAAAGCCCATGTCAAAAACTCGGGCATTACCCTACCCCACGTCGTCGGATTGTGTTCGCCGCCTTCAATTTCGAGGTATTTTATGTCTTCGTGCGGCTTGTAACCGAGCGTGCAAAGTTCCTCAATCAAGTCAACGGTGTCGTCGATTGCGTCGATAATGCCGTTGTTGTTGCGGTCGCCTTCTTCGTCTTTTGTGCCAACTTCAAACCAAAATTTCATATTGTCTCGACGCTCACTTTTAGAAACAATGTCATGCATAATCCGCCCACCATCAGGGTCTTGCGCCGTCCATGCCTGCGAACGCCACCACAGAGAGCCTGAAAAAACGCCAATTTTACCGAATACCGAAGGCGTTGCCCAAGCAATATCGAAAGCCGACAAAGCACCGAGCGAAAAACCCGCCATGATATTTTTGGACGCTTCGGTCGTACTCCGAAATTCAGAGCGAATATATGGCACCAATTCATCAATCATAAAAGCCGTATATTCACGTGCTTTGTTGCCCCGATTCTTGTAATCAGCTTGCCGCGCCGTGCCGTATTCGTTTATCCGATTGTCGTTGCAATGCGCCGCAACGACGATGCACGGAGCGAGTTTATTGTCGGAAAATAGGCGTTGTAGGGTGTCAAACATCCCCAAACGCGGCATATCTTGACCGTCGTTGAAGTAAAAAGTCGGGTAAAATTGCTTTTTTTGACGGTCATACTGAGGGGGCAAAAAAACGTCAATCGTCACGTTGCGCCCCAAATGTTTGGAAGAAAAAGTTAGGTTTTTCACTTCTACGTTGTAAGTTTTAGGCGTTGATTTAAAAGAATTGAGAACGCGTTTTAATAGATTCATTTTGTGCATTTTTTTTAACACATTCAACACGAATTAAAGCGAATTTTACGAATTACACGAATTTTTTCCGCAGTTAATTCATGTCAAAATTGTCTGCTATTTTAAATGAAAATTGCACAAAGAGAAATTCGTGTAATTCGTAAAATTCGCTAAAATTCGTGTTACAGTAAGTGTAATTATTTTTTATTTTTTAACGATGGAAAACTGCTGCGACATTCCATTTGCCAGAGTAATTTTTATTTGAAAAATACCCGCCGATAATGCGCTAACTGCGCCTGAAACGCCATTCGCAGAGAGCGTAAAAGGTATTCTGAAAACGCGTCCCGTTGCATCAATGGCGTCAACAAACTGCACTTTTTCGGTCGTTTCCACGTGCAAAACGTCCGAAATAGGGTTTGGGAAGACTTTTATTGCGGGCAAAATGTCCGACCGACGGTAACTCAAAATTTTGGAGGACCCCTCAGTATAATCGGCATTTACGGACTTCAAACGGTAATAAAAAGTGTTAAAAGCCGTCGGTAAATCAGTGTCAATAAAGCTGTAATTGACTAAACTTTTAGCCGCTATTTCACCCATTTTTTCAAACAAAACGCCATCAATTGAGCGCTCAATTCGGTATTTTAAAAGGTCTCTTTCGTTTGCCGTTTTCCAATTCAACTGCACGCCTTTTTTGGTGCCAATCAGATTGAAATCAATCAACTCAACGGGCAATAAACTCGTTTTTCCGAAGACAATATCGTCAAAACAAAACTCGGCAACGTCAAAACCGCAATCGAAATTAAAATTCACCGCCGCCGAAACGGAAGGCGTAAATGTAAATGCGTAATCCTGCCAAGTTGTGCTTAAATTGACCTGCTGAAAACCGTATTGCGCGTAAGTCGTCGCATTAATAACCGCCGCACTCACGCGCTTATTCGCCACATTTGACTTGGCTTTAAATCGACACGTGTAAGCCTGTCCCGCTTCCACATTCAGTCCCGATTGCGACATCTGAACGTGCCAAGAATTGGCGCCCAAAGCCGTCGTATTAACGCAAGCAATGCGCGTTCCGTTCGGTGCATTCGGGTCGGTCGGCGATGAAAAAGTCGCCGCCGCGCCGCTGTTTGCCGACGTATTCCAGTTGTTAAGATTGGTTTCGAATGACCAATTTTGTAACGTATTTGCCGTCACATTGACCGCTTTAGAAGCCGACGTTGCGCCACAAGGCGTTGATATAGCGCAAGTTACGTTGCCGCTTGTCGCGCCCCAAGTCACCGCAATTTCGGAAGTGCCTTGTCCCGAAACAATCGTCGCGCCCGTTGGCACCGACCAATTGTAGTTCGTTGACGCCACGCTCGGCACCTTATAATTCGACGTCGAAGTCGGCGTCACCATTGCCAAACCTCTCACCGCCAAGTCGCCGTTTTTTTGATACACCCGCACGTATTCAATCTCCGTGGTTTGCGGAAAAACGGTCGTTCCGTTAGGCAATCCTGGCCAATTTCCGCCGACGGCAAGGTTCAAAATAAGGTGAAAATCTTTGTCAAAACGCCACGGAAAACCGTTAAAATTGGCGGGCGTTTTGGTGGCAAACAAAACGCCATCGACGAACCATTTTAGTTCATTTGGCGACCATTCCACGCTAAAATCGTGAAAAGCGTCGCTAAAAGTGCCACTCGACAGATTATAATTTTCACCCGAAGAAGTCGAGACATAAGGCGTTGCGCTCGATGTGT
>JAYUKJ010000310.1:0-16309 GCA_043764555.1 Saprospiraceae bacterium | reverse complement strand
TGTCCGCAACGCCCATCGCGATGATGCCCAATTGACTAATCACAATCGGATAACCCAATTGAATCATCGTTTTTGCCTCTTGTTTATAAGCGGAAATATTTATATTTTTCATAAGAATTAGGAATGTTGTCCGTGACTTTAATTGCTGGGCAATCAAAAAAAACGCAAGAACGTCAATCTTTCATTAATTAAAAATCTTCTTGAAATCGAAAGGTTTTAATTAACGTAAATGACGCATTTAGTTCAATAAAAAACGCCGTTTTCAACTCCAAAAGAGCTAAAAACGGCGTTTATACTGAGGGGTCCTGTTTGTCATTTTTTACCGCAGGATGGCGGTTCTATCTGAAAATGCTAACGCGTTTTACGTCGTGTGAGCGGAAATTAATTATTTCTGAACAGAGACCTTCGTTTGCCAAACAAGGCGCTTATCAGCATAAATGGAAATCAGATACAGACCAGCTTGCATTTGCTCCGTTTGCCATTGAGCTTGACTGCGGTTAGTATAAATCTTTTGCCGCTTGATTTCACGACCCGTAAAATCGAATAAGCTGATGTAAGCGTCTTCAAATTTATCGGTCAAATTGTAATCCACGTTGATGGTATTGCGCGCGGGATTTGGGTAAGTCCTTACAACTATGTCTCGATTAGGGTTTATTGAACAAACGGCAGACTGTAATAAACCTTGCCTAAAATGCGTAATTGTTGCCAACATACGCTCTTTTTGCCCATTTGTAAACAGCAGCATACACGGGTCGTCCACATAATCCATGAAATTCATAAACATATTAGATGCATTGCAAGCGTATTGCGGATAAATTGGGCAGCCTGTGTAAGCCGATTCTTGCGGCGGCGTATCTTCTACTTCATCAGAGGTACAAAGGCTGTCTCGTGTTTTTCCCCAAGTGTGGTACAGACCAAAATAATGTCCAATTTCATGTACTGCGACCCGACCTAAACCGAATTTATCGGTCGTATTTTGTCCAAAATAACGTGGATGAATGACAACACCTTCATTCAATTGCGGTGTCAGTGTCGGATATGAGCCAATTCCTGTGATGCTTTGACCCGTATTTGCTACCCAAATATTGAGGTATTTGCTTGTATTCCAGGACGTACTACCCCCTAATTTATCCGAAAACAAGCTGTCTTTCAAGCCAATTGTCTTGACTGTCGTTCGCACGCGAATAATCCCGGAATGCGGCGTACCGATAGAATCTTTAGTGACTAAACAAAATTGAATACCGACGTTGCCAATTTTATCTTTAAACTCAGCGGGAACATTCTGCAAATCACCGTTTTTAGCGTTAAAATCACGATTTAATATGTCAATTTGGGCAAAAACGCTGGCATCAGACACAACGTCATCAGTTGTATGCCTAACCACATGAACCACAACGGGAATGATTAGGGAACTACGTAAAGACGCTACCCGATTAGGACCCCTCAGTATATCATCAACAAAAGCGGTTCCGATGGTCTTAAATCCGCAATTTTGGCTTGATAATGAAGGGAAAATACTTGAAAAAGCGATAAAAATAAAGAGTTGCTTCATCTCAGAAAGAGTTTAATAAATAATGGTAAAATTGCCCGATTCCACTACTTTTTTCGTTTCGCCATCTTCTGTGTATTCGTATTCTAAAAACCAAACGTAAGTATCAGGTGGTAATTTTTGGTTATTCATTTGTCCATCCCATTTAATCACGTTGGTATTTTCAGACCTCAAAACAAGATTACCCCAACGGTTGTAAATTTGGAAACGCTTGACTTTATAATCAAAATCACAACCAAAATAAACTTCTAATGCATCATTCACGCCATCGCCATTTGGCGAAAAAGCCGTCGGTACAAAGATTTTACAATCACATTTTTTAAACGTAATCAAAGCGTCGTCATCGTACACGCCACAGCGATTTGTTACCGTCACGGCGTAATTATTGGTTTTATTAACACTAATCGAAGGCGTTTTAGCACCCGTTGACCATGTGTATTGACCATAAATTGCGGCAGCCGAAAGGTCTATCCGCTTGCCTTCGCAGAGCGTTGTATCCCCCCTCAGTATCGGCGGCTTTTTTTGAGCATCGGGCGGTACAATCACGACAACGGTATCGGTCAAAACACAATTATCAATGCTGACCTCTACGCTGTAAACACCTGATTTTGTGATGCTTATGGTAGAATCGGTCGAGCCTGTATTCCATTTGTAGGCAGTCGCACTTGGAAAGGCGGCGTTGTATTTTTGAGCCTCACCTATGCAGATAAGTACGGTGCTATCGGGTAAGGGATTAAATTCTACGACGCTGACATCATCGACATAGTAGTAAGCTGATTTATCACTTAATCGGGCATCTTCAAATTCAAACATTACCTCAGCATCAGCTCTAAAATTACCTATCGTTGCATAACGCTCTCCTCCTTTTGCTTTATAGCAACCGCTAATTTTAGTCCAACCAATAGTATCCTTAATGAATTTTCCCTTGGGATTACCTATACTTTCTTGCGTTAGCAATCTCAGCCCTTTAGAAGAAGGAATCGTATCTGATGAAAAAGTTAAACCAATAGCATCTGAATACGTCATTAGATTGCCATAAATCTTAGGAAAACTTAGTGGGGAAACATAAAAGCGAACATAATACGCGTTATTTTTCTTCAGATTTTCTAAAAGACTAATGGATAGGTATTCCCTGGAATTACCTAAAACACTATCACCGGTATAAGTTGCAATGCCAGCGTAACCATTACCATTCAATGGTTCTTGGTAAGAGTTCAACCTATTTATTGGAACACCCATCTTGTTATCAGAACACCGATTGAAAATATCAGGTGTAGGCCGAAATCTTAGTTGTGGCGGCGAAAACCAAGGCGGTGCAACTTTGTAAATACCGTTGTTGGTCTCTATTAATGCTCCTGTTGGACAAACTAATATGGAGTCGAATCCTTGGTTAATTATTAGATTCTGAGCTGTTAGGTTAAACACAACCAATAGAAATGAAAGAATTAAGCTATTTTTTTTCATGATGTAAGAAGATGCACTACAAAAAAAATGCAGTGCATCTTGTTTATTTTAGTGAAAAAATAAGATTTGACTAACGGCTCACTATCAATTTTTTAGTGAACATCTTGCGTTTATCTCTGAAAACACTAACAAAATAAGCACCATTCGTTAAATCGCTCACATCAAACTCATCCGCTGAGATATTCTTGAAATTTTTAACCACCCGACCCATCAAGTCAGAAATGACGAGTTCGTCGCTAACCGATTTTACGGGATTAAAGGTTAACCCTTCCACCTTAAAAGCACGTGATACTGGATTAGGGGAAATTAAAGGCGCTGTTTTATTCTCAGCAACACCACCGCGGCATCCCCAAGTAGGCTGACAGACAGAAAAGGTTTGAACATTATCTATCCAAGAAGCGCAAGTGGAACTTCTAATTGTAACTTGAACGCGATAGCTATTACCCGGAATAAACGTCCAATCATCGAAACCATTACGATTCCAAAGTAGGCGTAAGTTTTCTACTCCAAGCGGTCTATCTGACCTTTTGATAAAGCCACCGAAACCACTATTTGCAAGCCCTCGCCAGCGTCCAGGCTGATTGATATCTCCAAACCAAAGCTCTTGAATGTTGATTTGGTATTCGTCAAAATTCTTGCATTGGGTAGCATCAATTTTGATTGGTTCATCAGGGTCATAGGCGCTAACAAACAATGGGCTATTGAATAGAGTCCGATTGTTTCCATCCAAAAATGTTACGACATTATCACTTTGAGCAGGAACACCAACGAACTGCGTAGCAAACTGCGTAGGGACAGGAACATCCGTCATAATACCAACCTTAGCCCCAGCCGAATTGATAACTTCTATCTCCGTGCAAGAAGCAGTCACGCGCCGCGAAGGCTGCGAAAAGCTCGCAATGTAAGTACCAGGCTGCAAGTTGTCGAAAAGTGGCGTTTGCTGTGTGGCAACGCGTGTGGTAGTACCGTTTTCCACCTTGTCAAGAAAAAAAGCAGTTGTCACTTGCCTAAGCAAAGGTCCTTGAAAAACCCTACAGTTATTCACGGATACGCTCTGATTAGGTTGCACCGTAAACATGGCAGTCGGAGAGGAGACGCCATTGATTCTGATTGAATTACACGTAACGGTCAGACTCTGTCCGAATACGTCGGCACACGCATAAAATGCGAGAAAAACGCTGATAATGATAATTTTTTTCATAAAATTGTTAATTTTACATTGAATTAATTAATTGTTAATTAAAAACTTACCTTAGACTGGTACTCGCGGGTAAGTTTGGTTAGGCGTACGCAGTGCGCCTAATTTTGTTTGTAGGCGTACCAAACACACAATAAAATGCCTCAAAAGGCATCAAAAACAAGGAAAAACTAAGAAGAATTAAACATGACGGTATTGTTTAAAGGTTAAAGAAAATAGGTTTAGTTTGGACAAAAAACGGCTGATTGCCCATTGATGCTATCAATAACAAAGGGTTATTTCGACGCCGCGAATCTCTTGTTTTTCGTAACCAAACGGGAAACGGGAAACGGGAAACGGGAAACGGGAAACGGGAAACGGGAAACGGGAAACGGGAAACGGGAAACGGGATTATGGTTTAACTTGCCTTATTCTTTGATGATACTTCTTTTACTCATCGTGTTGCTGTTTAAGTTTTAGAAAAAATTGTTCGACTTGCTTTTATGACCGCAAGATACATCCTTATTAAATGCCATGCAAATACTTTAACACTTTTGTTTTATGGGGAATTAGGGTTGCCACTAAAATACCGCAATTAAGGTATTTTTTATTGGAGCAAACTGCCGCGCGCCACACTTACGCAACTCCTTTCAAATCAACTACTGCAGCCAAGTACGTCGGCGTTCTCAAAGGTTTTTAACCCTAAACGTACTATTTGACGCGTCGCCGACGAGCGTGAACGATACTATTTGACTTCATCAAAAGATCCCTCAGTAAAAACGCCGTTTTCCACTCCAAAAGAGCAAAAAACGGCGTTTATACTGAGGGGTCCTAAAATTTAAAATTAATCCAATTTCACGATTTTTGTTGCACGCGTTTTGTCGCCAACCGTTATTTTCAAGACGTAAGCACCCGCCGATAAAGCGCTCGTTTCGACCGAAACCGCGTTGTTACCGCTCAAAATATTGAGTTGCGTCGTTGAAACGGATTTGCCGAGCAAATCAAAGATTTCCGCTTTGCCATCCGCCGCAACGTCCGATGTGATGGCAATCGCCACGTGATTCGTGAACGGATTTGGAGAAATTGAAATAGCCGTTTTGTCTAATTCGTCCGTTGCCGACACCAAACGCCGCGTGCCGTTTGAAAACCACACGCCTTCGAAGGCGTCCGTCGAGCGAACGTCCGTTGTTGCCGTGCCGTTTGCCTCAATTTTGCTCGCCGCCAACGGAATTGTAATCAATTTGCTGATGGACGACGCGTTGTTTGTTGACATCAACAAGCGATTGTCGGTGCGGCTAAAACTTGGATAGCCGACATCGTTGTTCGTGTAAATTGGCGCCACACTCGATTTTCCCGTCTGAATATTTGCCGCCCGCACTTGATAAACGGTCGATGCACCGCGGTCGTCGATGAAATCAAAAGCAACGATATAGGGTGAATTTTTTGCAAATGTTGGGTTGCCGACGCTCGTACTTTCGGGCAAGGACGTGAACAATTTTTCGACTTGTCCCGTTGCCCAATTGCGCGTTTTATTGTCCCACACATTAATAAAACCAATATCCCAAAACTCAATCGGGTCGCTCGTTTGCGACGGAATGCGGTTGAAAGCATCGTACATCACGTATTCGCCAAAATGATCCCATTCCAAAGCATCTGAATATTTAACGACATCCGAATTAACGTTTTGCGAAAAAGTTGGGTTGTACAATTTAAACGGTTTGAAGGTCGAAGGCTGCGTCAAGGTGAACGAGTACGTCCAAATAAGCGAATCGCCTTGAATCGCCGCAATCTTATTGCCGTCGCGTGAAACCGCGACGTTCGTCCAAATCGCGTTCCCCTGCGCCACGACATCTTCGAAGCGCCCCGCGGTATAATTAATCTCAACGCGGTACATTTTTTTGTCTTTTCCGATGTAATAAACTGCCGTCCCATCGTCCGTAACGGACGGTTTGTTGGCAATCCCTCGGCTGCTTAACGTGTTTACAGCACCTGTCGCAACGGTCAATAATTGCAATTTCGATTTATCATCACTCACGTAAACCACGTAATCCGACCCCGGATTGACGGGCAAATCCTGCTGATAGACCGTTCCCGTTGAGCTACCGCCCGTGCCAATTCCGACCGTCGTGAAGGCCAATTGAGCCGCCGCCAAAAGCGCCGCATCGTTCACATAAAGGTCTTTGCAAGCACTTTCAACCGCCGCGCGGCAATCCAGAAAGTTGGAAGAAGCCACCAAGTATTGCGTCAAAGCACGGTAATAAACTTGCTCCGCTTTGACTTTTCCGACCGCCGTATTGGTTGCAAAAAGGAAAAAAGCGCGGTTCGGAATGCCCGAATTGATGTGAACGCCGCCGTTGTCTTGCGTGCCGCGGTACTGTTCGCTCACTTGTTTTGGCTGCCAACCGTTGGTTTGTAGGCTCGTACCGCCATTGTTAGGATTTTCCATATCCCTCAGAAAACCCGTTCTGAAAGCAGTGCGGTCTTTGATAACATCTTCGCCGATGCGCCAATCGTCGCGGTCAATCATGACGCCAAAAACATCCGCAAAGGATTCATTCAAGGCACCCGGCTCGCTTTGATAACGCAAATTAGCCGTGCTTTGAATCACACCGTGCGTCATTTCATGCCCCGCAACGTCCAATCCACGCGCCAAAGGGAAAAAAACGGAACCGCCATTGCCATAAAACATCGCTTCACCGTTCCAATAGGCATTGTCCATACTTTGACGTTCGTCGGTCACATTTATAAAACTTGTAATCGTACTACCTTGACCACTAATGGAATTGCGGTTAAAAGTGGTCTTGAAATAGTTGTAAGCCAAGCCGCCGTTGTGGTGGGCAGACACGCCCAGTTTCGACCATGTATTGTTAGGAGACGTTACATATTCCTGCGGTCCATCGTCCGTATTACGAAAATCACGCGTTTGAATGCCACCAATCGGCGTACTCGGCAAGCGCGAACTGCTCGCGTTGAACATCGTGCGACTCGCATCCAACAAATAATAATTGGAACCAATTTGATACGTATTAATGAGGCGACTCACATCCAACAAATCCAGCGCATTTGCCGTCGTTTTGCCGTCAAAAACGAGGCGCGTTAGAGGGTTAAATGGGGAATTTTCCGTTTTCAATTCAAAAGAGGACCCCTCAGTATAAATGCCTTTTTCGGTGAAATTGGGCGCATTTAACGTCGATTTTTCCAAGTTAGAATGTGGTTCAAATTTTAAATCCTCATTCTGAATGCATGATTCTGACTCATCGTGCGCGTGTCCCGCAACGCTGCACGAGGCGTGGAAACTGTCCAAAATTGCGCCGTTTTCGGCATCCACAAAGTATTCGTAGCGGTGCAACACATTCGGATAAGCGATTACGTGATACGCCAAACGCTCGGCCGTCGGGTCGTCATTTTTATGATAAATCACCAATGAACTCCGCAATTGCTCGCCGCCAATGTGTTGTTTTTGCTCCGCGGTAAACGTGTTAAACGGCTTACTCGCCGCCACCAAAGCCGCCTGAACCGTCGCTTCTGCGGTGGTCGTTGACAGCATCGGTTTTAGGTTTTTTACCGATGGAGTCGGAAAATACGCGCCGTTGAAACGTTGCGCCAAGCCACCGATTTCGTGGACAATTACGGCGCTGCCATAAACGGGAACGTTGCCCAATTTTTGACGCATCCGCACGTGTGTTTGACCAATTTCGTCGGTTTCTACGCGCGTAATCTCAAATTCTTCGGCAGAATTTTCAATTTTCATGGACTTTTCAAGCGCCAAAATGTATTGAAAAGCGCGCGTTTCAGTCGTTTTTGTTGCCTTAAATTCGGCGGGCAAAACGCCTTCAATCCAACGTGGCAAGCCATTTTGAACGTTTGTTGCGGTCAATCCTTTCGGCAATTCGAGCGGTGACCGACCGAAATTGTCAATCGTCTGAATCGTCAATTTGCCTTCAATCGGACGGGCAATTGTCGGCGCGCCTGAATACTTCGGCGCCAACATTGGCTCGGGTGTTTTGGTTTGTTTGATAGGCGCCCCTTTTCCAGTTTTAAAAGGTGTGTGTTGCGCCCAAATTGTTGTGTTCGTGAGGGCGATAAGCGTTAAGAGCAATAATTTTTTCATTGTCGAGTTTTTTTTAATGAACTAAAACGAAAATTAAGGGTTTTGGGTTGTTCGAGATTTGACAGCTTTTGAAAAGTTGTCAAATCTAAGAAATCACGTGATAAACTACTGAACAACTGATTTTTAACATTTATAAAACGTTGATAATTAATTTTATAGATATTTTAGCGATGTGCTGTCTCTACGAGACAGAAAAATTTGCCTTAAAGGGACTGTTATAAATATGTTGAACCTAACGGTTCAATTAGCTCAAACCAATTGAACCGTTAGGTTCAACATATTTATAACAGGATTCAGAACTTTTTTTTCCTCTTGTCTCGTAGAGACAACACCGCTCAAAAATTTAATAAGCTAATTGTCAATATTTTACAAATTATAAAAATTAATTACACAGTAGTTTAATCACGTGGATATAAAATAAATATATTTAATACGTTTTAGGTGCCACCAAACCCGCCAATCTTTTGTACAAAGATTCCAATTCGGCGGGCGTTGCCACCGAAGGGTCACCAAAAAGTAAGCGTTTTGACGTGCTGTCGTTGCCCGTTTTCATGGAAACAAAATAATACATATTTCCCGCGGCGTCGGTGTTCAAAGTCATGATTTTTTTGCACTCGGTGTAGAACAATGCGGCTTCGCTCTTATCGATGCGTTTTACTTCTTTATACTGCTTATATTGAAACAAATCTTCGTAAATACGCCCATTTTCAAGCAAAACGTAGGTCGTAATAGCACCCGTAAACCCGCCGCCGTGACCAAATTCGAGTCGATTTTGAGGCATTTTATCGGTTGCCATTATTTTTTTATGACAACTAATAAGCGTAAAAAACAGGAGAAGGAGGGCAAAAAGAGCGCTGATACTGAGGGGTCCTTTCAGGTGTAAAATAGAAGATTTTTTTGCTGTTTTTAACATAAGTTAAAACTGAATTTTTGAATAAAAGAGTGAAAATAGATGTCTGCTTTTTGTATTGTACACGTGTCAACAATGTCAAATTTTTTTATAAACGTGTATAAATTTCTATAGTAACGTGTCCATAGTAAATTGGTCAATTCTTTTCATTTTGTGGAACACATAGACACATAGAACACATAGATTTTTTCTTCTAAACAACGATTTTAAAGCGTTTTATGTATAAATTCTATGTGTACTATGTGTCTATGTGTTTCACAAAATGACCACGTTATTATTCATGTGTTACATAATCTAAAAAAAGCCGAAAGTCAAACGGCTTTCGGCTTTTTTTAGGGAATTCATCTTACTGTTTATGGAAAATGGCCTTCGCCGATAAAACAAAACCCTCAACTGCGTTTTCAGCGCTGCATAGCGTTTCACCTTTACAAAAAATCGTATCGGAAGGCGATAACCACACGTAAACGCATTCTGTATCGGGTAAAATCCACCAAACGACTTTGACGCCATAATTAAAATACAAATCTTTTTTCTCTTCGACATCTTGAAATGCGTCATTTCCCGAAATAATTTCAATCGCAAATGCAGGAATATCGCCTTCGCCTTCTGTTGCTTGACGTATCTGCGCGCGGTCGAAATAGGACAAATCGGGAACGCGGTACGTTTTTTTAGACAACGTGGCTTTGGTTTCGACGAACAAATTACCGCCAACTTTAGGTTTTATGGTATAAAAAAAATCTTGCAGATTTTCAACAATAAACATTTGTTCTGGTGGTATCATCGTGGTTGTTTTTTCAAGTATGCCCTCGGTCATGTGGTAGTCAAAACCATCTTCGTGCGTTTCCAATGCGACGTTTCCCGCATTAGAAGCCGTCGATTCCCGCGTCGAGGCTGATTCAAAGATAATTGCTCCGTTCATTTTTTTATTAAAATTTTGACAAATCTAAAACACTTAATCCTAATGGACAAATTTTTAATTTTTAATTTCCAAAAACTCAAATCCTGCGCGTTCGGGCATCAATCCGACGGCTTCTTCGTTTTCCGCCATAATGTAATATTGAATATTTTTAACATCCACAACGACACCGAAAATGCCGTCGCCCGCCGCCTCATCGTTGTGTTTGCCGTCGTCGAACATCGGCAAATAGCGGTACGGCTGTTGACGGTCATTGCGGACGCAACAAAAGGCGCGCGAAGCATTCGTCAACTTGGTTTTTATCGTCAATTTGCCATCGGCGGCAACGGAGGAAATCGGCTTTTCGGCACTCGGCGGCGTGCGATTGAGCAAAGGATGTGTTTTCAAAAAAGCAATCCGCTTGGTCATTAATTCTTCAATTCCGCATATTTTTGAATCACCCGAGCCGACGGTTGCCGTTCGGTTTTTTTTGTAATCTTCGTAACTGTAATGTTTATTTTTATCTGTATTGACTTGGCTATCAATAATTTGTGCCAATTCGTTCAAGCGCGTTGCGTATTTTCCGTTCAAAAACCAATCGTTTAAAATGGTTTGGATGTGCGCCAAATATATTTTTCGATACGTGGCGTTTTTCAAAATTTGGCTAATCAAAGGACGTTTCAGATTGTCCATATCTCGAAGCGGCTGATAATTTTGCATCTGTTCGACGCTCAAAGGCGTGACGTTTGCCGACTCGGAAGCAAAGCCGCCAAATGACAAATTGAGGTCCCACATAATCGGGGTAAAACGTCCGTCGGTGGTTCTGAGTAGATAATAATTGTGCGAAAACAAGCCGTTGTAACTGTCCAAATTTATTATCACATTATTTAAAGCCAACATCCAAAGCGTCTGGTCAACGTTCAAAATGCGCTCAATTTTGTCGGGTTCTTGGTTCAAAACACGCACAAAATTGATAAATTCTTTCCACGAACCTTTATTATCCATTTCATAAAGTGGCGCGTAGCACGTCGAGTCTTCGCCCAAATACATGAGCGAAGCGCGGTCGCCTTTCGGACAAGACGGCGCGTTGTCGGCCGTAAAATCAGGGTCGCACTTGACCAAAAAATGCCCCCCCTCAGTAGTCGGATGATTTTTGACAAACAAATCATCTACGGACTCAACGCTGTTGTAAAAACCCATCAATTTCTCATTCACATACACTTTTGCGAAGTTGCATTGCGGCGCGGGCATATATGAGCGGACGATTTCGTAAGCCAATGCTTCTCGCAGAAAACTCGCATCCCGATTGATGTTTGAGAGCTTCAAAGTCGCGTATTTGCCTTCAATTAAGTCGCCTTTTGCCAATTTAATGTTCAGCGGCAGCTTTTTAACACTGCGTTTGCGCGAGCCAAAATAGGAGGAATTGCCTTTGTATCGAGCGCCCACTTTCTCAAATTTTTGACCTTCCAGCATCAACGTTCCCGTCAATCGCGCCTCGCTGCCCGACCGTTTTGTGGAGTCCAAAAACTTGTCCCAATCGTCGCTCGGAAAAGTCAAACGGACGTCTCTAATGCCCGTTGTATTGTAAAATATTTGCGCTGAAATATTCGTGTAACCGATTGATAAACACGCCATTAGTGTAAAAATCTTCTTCATTGGACCCCCTCAGTATTTTAACGTTTTTTCAAATTTTTTTAAGCCTTTTTCAGTCAATTAATCAACCTAAATGACGGCACAAACTTAGACGCTTGCCGCTTGTTTTCGTCTCTTTTATTGAATTTTCTGTTTTATTTAACAAAGTAAGGCGTTTTGTATTGCCAAATAGGACCCCTCAGTATAAACGCCAAAAATCCTTGAAAAACACGTGTTTTCAAGGATTTTTGACGTTTATACTGAGGAGTCCTATTTTTAGAATTATGTTACGCAGCTTTTGCCAACGCATATAAATCGCGACATAAACCATCTGATTTGTAATTATCGAAAGACTCAAAATCTGATTCCAATTCTTCCGGTGAGGTGTAAGGAAAAACACTTTCGATGTATTTCCGATATTCAATCGGGACGAACTCAAATATCTTTGAATTAATGAGTTTAATTTTATCCATTGTGGTCATTTCTGCCGACCAATCAGCACTTACACCAAGCGTGTAATAGCCGCGTAATCGAATTGGTAACAACTCAACGGCAGTAATTGTTAAGCCTTTTTGCCGCAAAGACTGAAAAACGGGGCGTAATAAATTTACCAATACTTTTTTATCCATGGTAAGAGTCCATTTTGTGAATCGGTGAGCGCAATAAGCATTGTTTCGGCTTCAATTTGATTTTTGCCGACTTGATACCGCAGTTGTTCCGACCAGTTAATTGTTGTTTTTATAAAAGACCAATTGTTCCTAAAATGAATATTTGCGGCAACAGCAGCGTCGAATTTCGGACGCAATCCAGCGAGTGTTATCAATTCATCTAAATTATGAATTTTAAACGCCCGCGCTGTTTCACTTCTGATGGTATCAAAAAAATCAGGCGTTCCCATTCGCTTGCAAATAGCGGCTTTTAGGGCCAATTCTATGCTGTAACCTGCCAAATAGCATGAACCATCGTACAAATGATTGCGATAAAGCACTTTTGCTTCTTTCAGTCTTAATTGAGTTAATAGCTTTAATTCTTGACCTGTCATCGGTTTTCATAGATGTTTGAATAATAAAATCATTTGCAAATATGCAGGTTTTTAGTGGGTATGCAAGTTTTTAGTTGAGAATCCTTTTAAAGTACGTGTTTTCAAGGATTTTTGGCGTTTATACTGAGGGGGGTCTTATTTTTTTAGAATTAGGATTTTTTTTAAGGATTCAACGGGCGTTCTGAATCAAAGTCCTTGATTATCTACTCAATGACCACCTATTTCACCGTAAAAAAACGCCGTCATTGCGAGGCACGAAGCAATCTGCTAAGTTTCAGCAGGCTGCTATTATTGCGCCGAATCAACCCAATTTGGCAGACTGCGAAACTTGTGGAAGCGGTATTGAGTAAATCGAATGATAAATCCTAAGCTAAATGGAAATGGCTAAACGGAATCCGACGCTTGCAAAACGGAAATCCGAATTATTCTTACCCCGATATTTCGGATTGCATTCGCCAGAATTGCTAATCCAGCTACCACCCCTATAAATACGTGCTATTCCTGTTGCGAGACCTGTGGGATTAGTCACATCACTGCGAATGTATTCACCATGCCAATCATCACACCACTCCCAAACATTACCACTCATATCAAATATATCTAACTCGTTGGATTTCAACTGACCTACGGGATGAGTTCCATTACCAGAGTTCGCAGAAAACCAAGCAACATCTTCTGCATTATCACTACCTGAATATGCAAACGCCAAACTTTTAATGCCGCCGCGTGCCGCAAATTCCCATTCAGCTTCTGTTGGTAAACGATATTTTTTATTTGTTTTCCAATTGAGCTTTTCAATGAAAATTTGCACTTCTTCCCAACTTACTGTTTCAATTGGCAAATTATATCTTTTGGAAAGACTAAAATTATTACCCATGATTGCTTCCCACTGAGACTGAATAACAGGAAATTTTCCGATATAAAAATCACTTAAACTAACATTTAGACCTTTTTTATAAGAATTATTACCCATTTTAAAAGCTCCCCCTTCCACAAACACCATCTCAGGCTCAAAATCGAACTTTTTAGGGATGATTATCGTTGGTGGCGTGATAATTTTAGGTAAATTATTCTCAAATCGAATAGTTTCCAAAGGCTCAAATTCAAACGGCGGCTCACCTAAATAAACTGGTCCGTTTGATTCAATTGATGCAAGTACAATATTATTCTTAGTAGGAATTTCGAAATTCACTTTCTTTTCATTTATGGAATTCTCTAACTCATTCAATCGCTTTCGTAGTGATTCAATTTCAGAAAGAGGTGTCTCTTCTACATTGGATTTTTCTGTTGCTTTTAAATGAAAAAAGAACTGTCCACCATTATGTCCTTTGATTTGAAGCGGCTCGCCACGCGGCGTTTGTCGGGCATTTGCTGCGACAATTTCCATCATTTTGGCGCATAATTCGGCTGAACCCAAAGATTTTTCATTGCGTATCAGTAAATGCAACAATTTTTCGGCAAAGGGGCTATTTGTATTTGGCGCACCATCCGAGACAATTTCATTTCGTCCAGATGTCAAACCCCATCGCGATGATTCAGATTCAAGACGCTGCGAAATATTGCGATTTGCATCACGCGACGAGAATAATGTCTCCGAAAAACAAGAATCTGCAATCAATAAAGTATGGTGACTGTTGATGGCATTTAAGGTGTCTTTAATCGTGGAATTGGGTAAATAATCGTCAATTTCGTTATTTTCTGCATCAACAGGAATCCAATAACCTTGTTGCAAAACTGAGTCAAATTCGCCATGACCAGAGAAATAAATGATAAGATTGTCATCGGCGGTAATTTTTTGAGCTAAATGATGGAAAGCACGTACTATATGACGACGTCTTGCTTGACTATCGAATAACGTCGTAATGTTTTCAGTATCAAATTGATACTTTGATGTAATTAAAGCTATAAAATCACGCACATCCTTGACCGCATTGTTGAGTTTAGGACAATGTTTATAGTCATTTATAGCAATGGCTAAAACGTAGTTTTTACCACGTCTAATCGGAGCATTTTTTGCATTTGGTGGATAACCTATCAGTCTTTCGTCGGGCATATTTGGCGCGTATTTATGTTTTCAACAAAATTTTCACAAATATAGAAAAGGAAAATACTAAAAAAAGGACCCCTCAGTATAAACCGCATTTTTCAACAAAAAAAAGGTGTTCTCACCTAAAAAGACTCTAATTTCGCCCCGTTAATTTTTAGTTCTTAATTCTTAATTTAAAAAAATGTCCACAACCAATTCAACCAATTTAGATTTTTTGAGGAAACTCGGCTTAAAACAAGCCAATCACGGCACGTCAACGGGCGCAGAATCCGTTGGTAGCCGCAAATCTATCAAATCCGTTTCGCCCGTTGACGGTGCGTTTATCGGCTCCGTTTCGGTTACGACGCCCGAACAATACAACGCGGTGATTGAAAAAGCACGGGCGGCTTTTCCCGCTTGGCAAGCGATGCCAGCGCCAAAACGCGGTGAAATTGTCCGTCAATTTGGCGACGAATTGCGTAAAAGCAAGGACGCTTTGGGGCGTTTGGTGAGCTACGAAATGGGCAAAAGTCTCCAAGAAGGCTTCGGCGAGGTGCAGGAAATGATTGACATTTGCGATTTCGCAGTCGGTTTGAGTCGCCAGCTTTACGGCTTGACGATGCACTCCGAGCGGTCGCAACATCGGATGTACGAACAGTGGCATCCGCTCGGCGTTGTCGGCATCATTTCGGCGTTCAATTTCCCCGTCGCCGTTTGGTCTTGGAACGCGGCTTTGGCGTGGGTTTGCGGCAACGTAACGGTTTGGAAAGCCTCCGAAAAGACGCCTTTAACGAGCGTTGCGTGCCAAAATATTTTCCTTAAAGTGTTGAAAACCAACAACATACCCGAAGGTGTGAGTTGCATCATCAACGGCGATTACAAGGTCGGCGAATTGATGACGAAGGACGCGCGCGTGCCTTTGATTTCGGCAACGGGTTCGACGCGAATGGGCAAAATTGTGGCAGCAACGGTCGGTGCAAGACTCGGAAAATCGCTCTTAGAATTGGGCGGCAACAACGCGATTATCATCACACCGTCGGCCGATTTGAACATCGTGGTGCCGGGAGCCGTCTTCGGTGCGGTCGGAACGGCAGGCCAACGTTGCACGTCAACGCGGCGATTGATTATCCACGAAAGCGTGTATGATAAGGTGAAAGAAGTGATGAAAAAAGCCTATTCGCAACTCAGCATCGGCAATCCGCTCGACATTAACAGCCATGTTGGTCCATTGATTGACCAATTAGCCGTCGAAAATTACTTAAAATCCATCGAAGCCGTTCGTACGGAAGGCGGCAAATTCTTGGTAGAAGGCGGTGTTTTGACCGAATTTGAAAGCGGTTGTTACGTCAAACCGTGCATTGCGGAAGTCGAAAACCATTGGAAAATCGTTCAACACGAGACTTTTGCGCCGATTTTGTATTTGATGAAATACAAAACTTTGGACGAAGCGATTGCTTTGCAAAACGACGTCCCGCAAGGTTTATCGTCCGCAATTATGACCGA
>JAYUKJ010000309.1:0-4471 GCA_043764555.1 Saprospiraceae bacterium | reverse complement strand
GTTGATTTTGCGCATTGGACAACGATTTGACGGAAAAAGCTAAAGCGGAAATGGACAAATAAATCAACGCAAAAAAAGCGATTTTTAACTCACTTTTTTTAGTCGCAAACAACTGTTTTAGCCGCAAATTATCGTCTAAAAAGTCCTTAAAGGCGTCGGTTTTTTCGTTGTAAATCGAGGTGATAAAAACGGGCATTTTCAATTGATTCTCAAATAAAAAATCAACTAAAAAATCGTTAAATAAGGTCTTTTTTTGGACGTAAAAAGTCCATAAAATCGGGGGTATTGCGATTTTATTTTTAAAAGAAAAACGATTGAAATTGAGCGTGAAATAGTCCACCAATAATTCTTTTTTGCGCCTAAAAAGCGCGGAGAAGCTGGGTGAGCGCTTCGCTTTTTTTTCAACCGAAATGGTTAAGAAAAGCGGTGCGGATGTTCTAAATTGCTCGTTAAAATTGAGTTTAAGAAACGACTTTAGCTGCGCCAAATGCGCGGTGATTGTGTAGCGTAAATTCATAGTTCGTTTGTTTTGAATGCGGCATGACGCCCCACCAAGTGTAAAAAAATAATTGTTCAAAAAAGCGTCGGTTTTGTTTGTAAGTTTTGACAATTACGAATTTCTACAAAATAAGAATTTAGTTGGCTAAAGAAAGGAAGATAATTTTAGATTCCAAATTCCAATGTGCGACGAATTGACCAACTGAAATTTGAAATCTGGAATCTGAAATTTTATGGGCTAAAGGTAGGAGCCGACTTGAATATATAGCAAAATTTAATTGTCATTAACAAATGAAAATTAAACAACTATTTTTTTTCAATAATGTGTGTGTTGTCTATTTGCCCAAAAAATCCTCCGTCAAATCGCGCCACAACGTGTGGTAATGATAAATCCCTTGGTCGCGGTTCGTGAATTCGATGATAAAATCGTCGGTTTTTATAGCGTAATAATGCAGTTCATTGGCGTTTAGAGTGCCTTGCCAAGTGAACAAAATATCAGCTTTGCGGGCTAAAATACGCGTCATTTTCTCCCGAGCCAAAGCGGGATTTAGGTTCTCAACCCACGTCCTAATGATGCTTTCAACGAGCGCTTTTTGCTTGGTAGTCAACTCATTATACTTGACACCTTTTTTATCTTTCAGATGTGCTTCTTTGCCAACGCGCGTCATGACATCGGCGTCGTGCGGATGTTCACTAACGATTGATTTCTGCTTCAAATCGGGACTCAAAGCGTTAAATAATTGGTTCCCAAAATCATTTTCTTCAAATAAAATGTGGTTGCCCGCGTAGATGCCCGCCGCCGTCAAAGCGGGATTGATGCCCACAAACATCGGCGTACACGTCACGCCTTTCGGCGAATAAGTAAAATTGAAAGAGATGTGGTGTCCCTCAAATTTCCAAGACCAAATTTTATCCTTGTCGGGTGTGCCAAAGATGGTCAACCAGTAGTTTTTATTGCCATAATTTTGAGCTTTCATTGAGTCCGTTTTCATCAATCGGTCGTGAATTCCTTGGTCGAACTGAATGACAAACGCCATTTTTAGATAACCTTGCGCACTCAATACGGTGCGCAAAAGTCGATGAATACCAATGCGTTGTGCATCAGATAAATCCTTAATTTGAATGCCGTGACGCTGCACTTGCCCCATCGGCACGTTGTCCCATTTTGCTCTCGATGTGTCGCTAAAAGGTAAATTAGCGATGGCTTTTTGAGTTGGATTGAGCGTTGCCAAAAAGGCGTTTGCGGCTTCTAAAGATGCCGTTTGGTCAAAGGTCATTTGTCCAAAAACGGCGATAGAATTGAGGATTAGAACGAGGGCAAATAAGTGATTTTTCATTTTTATTAATTGATTGAACTAAATCGCAAAAGATTTTGTAAAGAAAAAACAATTAGTGAAAGTTCCATTTTTAAAATTGATTCAAAACATTTTCCCGTTGACTTTAGGCGTCATTCAAAAAATAGTGTACCCATATTGGTGATTATATTTTCTTTAATCAAGACGAATTATTCGAGAAATAATGAATTGTTTAAGGATAAATCAACGCAGAGTACAGGAAATAGAATTGTCAAGATGGGTAGAATATTTTTTGAATGACGCCTTAACGAAAAGACCCCTCAGTATAGAATCAAAAAAATGCTTGAAAATACTTGCCAAATGAAATAAACACGTTAAATTTGTTAAAAATTATCAAAAAGCATCCACCTTTGAGAAAATGACACGGACAGAATTTCAAGATATTGCCCTGCTTCGCCTTAAAGACGCCGAAGCCTTATTTAAACAAAATCAGTACGATGGCTGCTGCTATTTAGCGGGTTACGTGATTGAATTAGCCTTAAAAGCGGCTATTTGCAAAAATATGCATACGGACGATTTTTTCGATGCTGTGAAAACCGAAACAGCGCGTGCTTTTAAGATTCATAACCTAAAAGAATTGATAATTTTGGCTGGTTTGTCGCATCGATACAAAGATTTACCCGTAAAAAATCCCATTTTAGCCGATTATTGGGTATTTATAGTTGACGGCATAAAATGGTCTGAACAATTACGCTACCAATCTGGTTTCACTCAAAGCCAAGCCGAATTGATGTTAGAAGCGATTAATCATCCTCAAAATGGTATCTTAAAATGGACAAAAAAATATTGGTAAATTACATAAAACCTGTCTTGAAAAAACTCCAAGAAGACGGTTTACAGTTAACGCGTGTAGAAATTTGGCCTGCCGAATGGAATGGTCATTACACTGTTGCCGTTAGCGCAAACTGGGAAGGTTTGTCTCATTGGGACAGGCTCATGCGGGTTGTGCATAAACTACGTGAAATGCTGCCCGTTGATGCCAATAAACACATTCTCAATGTTTATACGTATGACACGCCCGAAAGCATTGACGAATACATCAATTTATACGTCACAGGCTCGGATTTGTATCATGTACAATCCTTATATCCGCCCGTTGGTGCAGTCGTCGCGTAAAAAAAACACCCCCTCATTATAACGCGTATTTTCATTAAAATAGCCTTGCAAACCGTGATTTGCAAGGCTATTTTAACGAAAATACGCCGTTATACTGAGGGGTCCTAAACTTTCAACGATTGCCATTTTCCCGACCTTAAATACCACACCGTCACCGCTAAAATCATGGACCAATAAACAATTTCTGCCGACCACGCCATCGTCAAACCGCCTTTAACCTGACCGACGACAATATTAATAAAAATGAGATACACAACAGCGCAAGCGACTTGCAACATCAGCCCAAATAACGCCGCGCCCGTACTTGCCAAAGCGTTGAAGTACACGCCGCCGATGCTAAAAACGACCAAAATTGCGATTAATATGCGTAAAATCGGTAAGGCTTCGGCGATGAGCGAGACTTCGCCCGTGCGTTGCAAAACGGGTTCGAGGAAGTGGAAAGGGAACAATAAAATCGGCAAAGCCAAGGCCATTGTCACGG
Organism: Saprospiraceae bacterium; assembly: GCA_043764555.1. Classification (GTDB taxonomy): domain Bacteria; phylum Bacteroidota; class Bacteroidia; order Chitinophagales; family Saprospiraceae; genus JAAFJT01. Next base: position 1,021 of record JAYUKJ010000309.1, on the reverse strand, counting down.
CCAAACAGAGCTTTGCGGTCTTCCAAATTGTCGGTAAAACGTTGTCAAAATCGCCTTGTCCAATAACATTACTTACTAATGTGTTGATGCTTGACGCAAAACCCCAACTCGGAATGCTCAAAAACAAATAGACCATCCGCACGAGATTTGTTACCGCCAAATCGCGCACTTCCATGTACGCCTCCACGAAGCTAAAAAAGACGAACCAACTGCCCAATCCCACGACGGGTTGCGCGACCGAAGGAATGCTAATGCGCATCTGTTGCCGTATCAAATTGAGGTCAACTTTGCGCGGTTTGAAGAGGTGATACGCCTCGGCTTCTTTGTCAAAACGCATATAAATAACGAAGCCTAAAAACGCCACGCCTTCCGCAATCGTACTCGCAAGCGCCGCGCCACCGATGCCCATTTCGGGAAATCCGAATTTGCCAAACACCAAAATCCAACATAAAAGGATGTTCAAAATGCCCATCAAACCCGTGTCAATCATGATAAATTTGGTCCGCGCCACGCCCGTGTAGAGCGCAATCATCGCCAAACCACCGTAGCTGAAAAAGACGCCCCAACTCCGATATTTCAAAAATTCAAGGCTTTTTTCGTAAATAATCGGCGATTTCACGAAGGATTTGAACAAAATGGGGCAAACGAATTGCATAAACAAAAACATCACGACCGCCAAAGCCAACTCAAAATAGAGCATATCGAAAAAATTGCGCCCCACTTCCTCGGGTTTTCCTTCGCCCATTCGGCGCGCTATCATCACTTGTCCACCTTTGGAAAATCCGTAGCCAATCGCCGCAATCACCAAGTAAAAAACGCCCACAAAACCAATCGCCGCGAAGTCTTCTTGACTTTTATAGTACAGAAAAGCCGAGTCGCTCAAGGCAACGATGTTCTGTCCCGCGCTGCCCAAAATTAAGGGTAAGGAAATGGCGAATATCTGACGATACGTGATTTTAAGTTTAGTCATGTTTTTAAAAGTTGTTAGCTGTTTATGGTTCAAAATGAGCAAGTTTTCAAA
>JAYUKJ010000308.1:0-4472 GCA_043764555.1 Saprospiraceae bacterium | reverse complement strand
GATTTCCGTCGGGCGGCTACGTCGAACTGCACGTTTGCGCCCACGGAAGCGGCACCGCAACGAGCGACTGGTCGGCAGTCGTGACGGTTCTCGTGTCTTAATGCCTTTTCATTTTCGATAAAAAAAAAGCCTTGAAAACGCACGTTTTCAAGGCTTTTCAAGTTTTATACTGAGGGGTCCTCTTTCCACATTTTCTCAGATTTCAAAAGTGCATGGCGCAACTGATCGTCTGAAAAAAAGCCGTGTTTGAACCCAATCAAACACGGCTTTCCGTTTCTACTTATTTCGGAACTTGAATAAAGAAATTCGCCCAAAAGAAAACCATCAAATATATCCACAAATAGTCCAAAAAGTGCCAATAACGCGATAAAAGCCTCAGCTCCAATTGTTTAACGGGGTCGGTGAAGTAAACCAAAACCGTTACGGGGTCTTGCATTTTAGTATAAGCTCGGTATAAAAATAGGAGAAAAAAGGGTAAACCAAACAAAATATGGAAAACGTGAACCACCGAAATGGCGTAGATGTACGCCGACATATTGCCACCTTTAAAGATGTTCGGGTTCTCCGTTTTGAGCATTTCCCAACCGACGTACTGCAAAATCATGAATAAGAAAATAACCAAAACCGTCGCCAACAACGATTTTTGATACCCCTCAGTATTGTCGGCTTCGTACATCGTTTTGGCGCGCCGCAAAAACCAACTTGAGCCGTACAAAACGACCGTATTGATTAAAAAAATCACGGGCATCTGAATCGGCGGCTCGCCCGTTTGCACGCGGGTGTACATATAAGCGAAGGACAATCCGACGAAAATCATCGTCAAACCCGCCAAAAATAGGTACATCATGATGGAATAGGGATGCAGTCGGAGCGAAGTAAAGTCGTTAACTTGTTGATTCATCGAATTGAATTTTATTTAAAAATTTATTTTTCGTTTTTTTAACAGCAACCAACGCCAATTGTTCTAAAAAACCCGCGCCACAAAATCCGCCGTTGCCGTTTCCACCGATACGCCCTCAGCCTCCGCCCGCCCCAAAGCCTTGATGAATGCCGAGCCGATAATTGCCCCGTTTGCGTGTGCGCAAGCCGTATCAAACGTCGTTTTATCCGAAATTCCGAAGCCAATTAAACGGGGATTTTTCAATTTCATCGCTTCAATGCGCTTGAAATACGCGATTTGTTCCGCCGAAATGCCCGTTGTCGAACCCGTAATTGCGTAGCTTGACACGACATAAACGAAGCCCGTTGTGAGTTTATCAATCCGCCGAATCCGTTCGGGCGAGGTTTGTGGCGTTATCAAAAACGAGATTTTGATGTTTAAATCCGCCAATCGTTTTTGATATTTTTCTTCGTAAACAGGCAATGGCAAATCGGGCAAAATCAAGCCGTCAACGCCCATTTCCGCGCATTTTTCGAAGAATTTATCGTCCCCAAACTGCATCACTTGGTTGTAATAACCCATCAAAATCAAGGGGATTTCGGTTGTTTTGCGCGCCGATTTTATTTGTTCAAACAGCAGGTTCAAGTTCATGCCATTCTCCAAAGCCTTCGTGCCGCTTTCTTGAATCGTCGGACCGTCGGCGAGCGGGTCGCTGTACGGCATTCCGAGTTCGATGAGGTCAACGCCCGATTTTTCGAGCGCCGCAATGACCCCCTCAGTATCTCCACATTTTGGATAGCCCGCCGTGAAATAAACGTTGAGGATATTGGCTTTTTTATGCTTAAATAATTGTGTTAAACGATTCATAATTAATTAGTTATAGAGATAAATTGAAAAAATGGACATTTTGGCAAACGCAAAGATAGTCGCACTTCAAATATAAAAGCCTTGAAAACACGTGTTTTCAAGGCTTTTTAACGTTTTATACTGAGGGGTCCTAAAATTGGCAACGAAAGAGTTACTGACTGTCTTTTACGCCACTTCGCCACCGCAAGATGACCCCGCGCCCGCCGTGCATCCGTAGCAATGTTGGTTCAAAACAATCGAACGGCGCTCCAGTGATTCTAAGTCAAAATCGTCGAGATGTGCGCGACGACCTGCTTCGGTGTTGACTTTCAAATCGAGCATTTGATTGAAATCGCAGTCGTATAAAAAACCATCCCAACTGACTGAAATTGTCGTGCGACACATGACGCCCGCAACCGCCGCAGGGTTGAACGCATTGACCAATAAATCCATATAATCTTGGTAATTGTTGGATTCCAACAAATAATCCAAATATCTTGAAATCGGCATATTCGTAATCGCAAACAAGCTGTTGAACTCGACATTAAAACGGCGTTTCAGTTGCGTTTTAAATTCTTTTTCCAACGATGCTTGCGAGCCAGGCAAAAATGCGCCCGTCGGATTATAGACTAAATCAAGTGTCAAACCCGTTCCTTCTTTGCCGTAGCCGACGGCGTTGAGTTGTTGCAAAGCGGCAATTGAATCTTCAAAAACACCGTCACCACGTTGGGCATCCGTCCGATTTTTGGAAAAATAAGGCAACGACGACACGATATGCACCTTGTTTTTGACAAAAAAATCGGGCAAATCGTGGTATTTCGGATTGGCGCGAATGATGGTTAAATTACAACGGTCAATCACTTTTTTGCCCAATTTGGTGCATTCTTCCACAAACCAACGAAAATTGGCGTTCATTTCTGGCGCACCGCCCGTAATATCCACGGTCGGAATATCGTATCGAGAGAGAATATCGAGGCATTTTTGGAGCGTTTCGCGGCTCATATTTTCCACTTTTTTGTCGGGTCCCGCGTCAACGTGGCAGTGTCCGCAGGTCTGATTGCAGAGTTTGCCAATGTTCAATTGGAAAATTTCGATGCGCGTCGGACGCAAAGGACGATAGCCCACAGTTGCTATTTTGTCGCCAAAAAGTGGGAATTTATCATCCACAATTTCTTTTCCGTTCAACACTTTTAATTGAAAAAAAGTATCGGCTAATTGGCTTCCGCGCACGGAGAGAGATTTTGTTCGTTGGTGAATGGACATTTTTTTAAATTAGAATTAAAAATTGAAAATTAGGCGTGTAAACGTTCTGATTCGTGGTTTTAGGCTTAAAAGTGGTTTTATACTGAGGGGTCCTAAATTCATAAATTTGTTGATGAATCCGTCGTTAAAAAATCCATCTAAGCCCCAATTGTCCTTGCCATTTTGAGGCAATCGGGTCGATTTGATACGGCTTACCCGTTGGATTATTGAACCGATACGTTGCTTGATCATTTGTGACCGAAGCAACCGTAATCAATTGATAACCAGAGTTTAATGTATTGGCAACAAATGATTGTTGTCCCCACGTTTTGTTCAACAAATTACCCACATTGATGATATCAAAGGTAATCTGAAAATTGGTTTTTCCCACTTTAATGTCTTGCGACAAATGCACGTCTATTTGCGTATTCCACGGCGTTCTCGCGCCGTTACGCTCGGCAATTTCGCCTCGGTGCGCCTTCAAATAATCGTCGCCTTCAATATAACTATCGAGTTGTTGCCATTGTTCATCGGCACTTACCGTCACCGCACCCGCCGCATTTTTGATGTCCACCAAAGCAATTTGGTCGCGGGTTTTGGGAACAAAAAGTAGGTCATTCATCGGCGAACCATCGCGGTCTAAATCGCCCGCGTAGGTGTAAGTGAACGGACTGCCCGACGCGGCAATTGCCACAATGCCGACGCTTGATTGCCCGATTTTCCAGATTTTTTTCTGAAAACCCAAATACCCGACAAGCCGATGCCTAAGGTCAAAATTGGAATAACTCAACTGCGGATTGTTCGGATTCACGGTTTGGTTCCATTCCCAATTCGCTTGCGGGCTCACCCGAACGCCGTTGGCTATGTCCTTAGATTCACCATAAGTATAAGCCAGTGAAGTATTTACATATTCGTTAAGTTTTTGTTGCCAACTTCCCGTGAGTGAATAGCGGTAACCTTTGTCGATATTCGCAACGCCAAAAACGGACGTGTAAGCCGCCGAATATTTTTGCTTGTCGCCGCTTCCCAGATAAATGTCGCGCCCGTCACCGCCTTTCAAAGTTATTGTGGAATCGTTTAAATTCAAGGTTTTAAAAACAACATCGCGCAAAGTTTGGGTCGCCAAAATATCAATTGAAAAAGTAGAACCAAATTTTGTTTTGTAGTCAACCCCCAACGACCCCCTCAGTACAGCAGGCAATTGGAAGCCATTTTGAGCCAAATTTATCTCTCTTTGCGGCGTGTTTGTGAGCGATTTATTTTTAGAAAAATCGGTCACCAAAGGCACTTTTCCCGTCGGTCTGACGTCCACATTAAGAAACTGCGTGCCATCATAAATATGCGTATAAGCCAACCACGCCAAAGGCATCCGCCCGACAAAAACACCCGCTCCGCCGCGTATTTGCAGCCTTTCGGTCGGTTGATAATTGAAAGAAACCCGTGGTGAAAAAGTTATTTTGCCACCATAATTGTTAGAAAAACCCGCATACTGAGGGGTGTTCAC
>JAYUKJ010000307.1:0-16318 GCA_043764555.1 Saprospiraceae bacterium | reverse complement strand
CCGAAATAACCTACTAAATGGTCTAAATAATCTGATATCATCTTAATTTTTTAACAAAAATACAAAATTTTTAGCTTCTCCGAAGTTACCAGTAAATACAATTGGAATATTAAACGATATTGGGATATTGGGCGTTGTTCCAATATCCCAATATCGTTTTTGAACGACCGACAAATAAAAAATACAACACCTTGATAATCAACGGCTTAATGTTTAATTTTAACAACTGAAAACCGTAACAAAACGCTTAAATAAAGCCGCAAATAAAACGAACGGCGTTATGTTTGACCTTGGTTAGAAATAGAAAAGAATAGATTTAGCATCAAAACAATATAAAATTTTGTGCTACGAATTGCCAAAATGCCTTTTATACTGAGGGGTCCTTTTTTTCAGCTGGTAAACAAAATAAAATACTGTACAAATCATTCATAATTCATAATTCATAATTCATCATTTATAATTCATCATTTATAATAATTATCAAGAGTGGAAAAAATTAAAGACGACCAATTAAATAAATTTTCGCGCGCCATTACGCAAGACGATTCTTTGCCCGCCGCACAGGCGATGCTGCACGGCATTGGCTTGACGGATGCAGATTTGAAAAAAGCGCAAGTCGGCATCGTTTCGACGGGTTGGGAAGGCAATCCCTGCAATATGCACCTCAATAAACTCGCTTTGGACGTCAAAGAAGGCGTCAAAGAAGCCGATTTAGTGGGCTTGATTTTTCACACAATCGGCGTCAGCGACGGGATGTCGATGGGAACCGACGGGATGCGTTTTTCGTTGCCAAGTCGCGATATTATTGCCGACTCCATCGAGACCGTGGCGTCCGCGCAATGGTACGACGCGGTGGTGGCGATTGTCGGTTGCGACAAAAATATGCCCGGCGCAATGATGGCTTTGGGCCGCTTGAATCGTCCCGCGATTTTGGTTTATGGCGGCACGATTGCCCCCGGATTTTATAAAGGTCAAAAACTCGATGTTGTCTCAGCTTTCGAGTTGGTTGGCAAGCGCGTGGCGGGAACAATTTCGGATGAAGATTTCAACGGCATCGTTCAAAAAGCCATCCCGGGCGCGGGCGCGTGCGGCGGTATGTACACGGCAAACACGATGAGTTCGGCGATTGAAGCCTTGGGAATGTCACTCCCGGGCGACGCGTCAAATCCCGCCGTTAGCCGCGATAAAGTGGAAGAATGCGCGCGGATTGGCAAGGCAATTCGCAATTTGATGCAAAAAAATATTCGTCCGCGCGACATTATGACCCGCAAAGCCTTTGAAAATGCGATGACATTGTTAACCGTTTTGGGCGGTTCAACGAATGCCGTATTGCATTTAATTGCCATGGCAAAATCGGTCAATGTGCCGCTTACGATTGATGATTTTCAAGTTATTTCGGATAAAACACCGTTCCTCGCCGACCTCAAACCGTCGGGAAAATACGTCATGGAAGACCTTTTCAACGTCGGTGGCGTGCCTGCGGTCATGAAATTTTTGTTGAAAAACGACATGATTCACGGCGATTGCCTCACCGTTACGGGTCAAACGATTGCGGAAAATTACGCCGATGCGCCCGATTTGACCGACGCGCAAGACGTCATTCACCCCCTCAGTAATCCGATAAAAGCGACGGGGCATCTTCAAATTTTGTACGGCAATCTCGCAACTGAAGGCTCGGTTGCCAAAATTACGGGCAAAGAAGGCTTGTATTTTCAAGGCACGGCGAAGGTTTTCGACAGCGAAAAATTGGCAAATGAAGCCATTACGTCGGGCAAAATCAAGTCGGGTGACGTCATTGTTATTCGTTATTCAGGTCCGAAAGGCGGGCCAGGAATGCCCGAAATGTTGAAGCCGACGTCCGCAATTATGGGCGCGGGTCTCGGCACGTCGGTTGCCTTGATTACGGACGGTCGTTTCTCGGGCGGCACGCACGGTTTTGTCGTCGGACACATCACGCCCGAAGCACAAACGGGCGGTTTGATTGGCTTGTTGCAAGACGGCGACGTGATTACGATTGACGCAAACACGCGTCAAATCAACGCTAAATTGACGAAAAAAGAGATAAAAACGCGCAAAGCCGCGTGGCAACCACGCCCGTTGACGGCTGAAACGGGCATATTGAAAAAATACGCTATGACCGTTTCGACGGCAAGCGAAGGCTGCGTAACGGACGTTTTTTAAATGATAAATTTTAAATGAAAATGAAAAATGGTATGGTCACTTACCATTTTTCATTTTCATTTTCATTTACCCTTTTTTCATTTTTCATTTCCCCTTTTCATTTACCCTTTAATTTGAATATCGAGAAAATCACGCAAAAAGATGCCCTTCGCCTCTCTCAATTGGCTAAAAGATGTTATGCACCACATTACGCTTATTTGTGGTATGACGGCGGCAATTGGTACCAAGAAACGATGTACGCCGCCGACGTTTTAGCGGCAGAAATGACCGACGAAAATGTGGTTTATTTCATTGCCTCCGACGGACACGAAGACTTTGGCTACCTAAAATTGAAGTACGATTACCCCCTCAGTGTCGGGGAAGGTTTTAGCGTTGGCGCGGGTTCGGGCAGCGAAATTGATGCCCCGAATGCCTTGTATTTGGACCGAATTTACCTGACGGAAAATGCCGTTGGTAAAGGTATTGGAACAAAATTGGTAGAAATGAGCGTGGAAATTGCGAAAAAATTGGGCAAAACAGCCATTTGGCTCGCCGCAATGGATTCATCACGGGCGGTGGAGATGTACCAAAAAATGGGCTTCGTGACTTGCGGAACTTGGCGTTTAGATTTTGAAAAACTGAGACCTGACTATCGGGGAATGTTTTTGATGGTCAAAAAAATGGACCCCTCAGTATAAAACTAAAAACGCCTTGCAAAATTGATTTTGCAAGGCGTTTTTTTATATTTTCACTGTGTCGTATGTGAAGGCGGATGAACACCGAAAGCATGATAAACGACCCGCTGATTGATTAAATTATCTCGATTCAATTGCAGTGCATCAACCGTAAACCGTCCAATCGGCGTTAAAGCAATAATAACAGTAAAATTACTATTCCACTTAAAATGGTCTTGCCAACTATTCATGCGCGGATTAAAGAGAAAAACTTCCGTATTTGTCTCTTTATCAATAACTTTAATTTTAGTAAATTTGAAATTATTGCATCCTTGACAAGCCAGTGCTAAATTATCTAAATCATCAGTGCCGCCCAATATTTTCGGAAAAATATGTTCCAAAGAAAATGACTGCGAAGAGAATTTTTCTTGACTCATGCAATACTCACAACCATAGGCTCTATCCGTTACGAATTGTCTTAATTTGTAATTAGCCATGTTGATAAGGTATTAGATTGAAAATATGCGCCACATCGGGCAAGCTAACGCCTTTCAAATCAGCCAATTTTGCCATTCTTTTGAGCCTAATAACGTCATTTTTTTCAACATCATCGGTCAATCTTATAAGTTCGATTCGCTCATTTTCGGTTATCGTTCGCGCATCTCTGCGGGCAATAAGCAAATTGAAACGCATTTGTTTTGCGGGAAGTAATCCCACATTAATTTGTTTCAATAATTTATGTTCTTCATCGTTCAAAGCGTGCGGTATTTTTTGAGTGCGAATAGACTGAATTTTTCCGAAAAATTCTTCAAACTCACGAACGCTCAACTGCCCAACACCTTTCAATAATTCGCTGATTGTAATTTGATTATCCATTTTTTTATTCTTTTAAAGTCCACAAATATACAGGACAAGACATCATAAATACCACTTTTCTCAACTTTTTTTTTACCTAATAACGCCAAAAATCAACCGCTCTAAATCCGCCGTTGCGCCCTGCCAAGAATATTTTTTCTCCACAAAAGCGCGTCCGTTGTCCGCTATAAGTTGTTGTAAATCAATATCTTGCAACAATCTTAAAATTTGTTCGGCGAAGGACCCCTCAGTATCAGCGACCAAAATCGCCGTTTCGGGCGTCGCGCCAATCGCATTGTTGACGCGGTTTGTTGACACCACAGGGACGTGCATCGCCATGGCTTCCAATATTTTATTTTGTTGCCCAATGCCGTGCATCAGCGGCGCCACTAAAACCCGAGACGCGAAATATGCTTCTCGAATATCGTCCATCCAACCCAAAACGGTGATGTTTTCATCTGTAAAATAACGAATTTCATCCGTCGGCCGCGCACCTGCGATGAGGATTTTAATATCGGGTTTTGCCTTTTTCAACAAAGGAACTATCTTCTTAACTAAAAAACGAACCGCTTCAATATTGGAATAATACCCTAAATTTCCGACAAAACAAACGTCGTATTTTTTGATTAAATCGTTATTTGCTCTAATTAATTCTAATTCACTTTTATTTAATTCTGCATTGTTTTTATTTAATTCTATTTCATTTGTAATAGCTTCTAACTCGCTGTTAATCAATGCATTCCTACTCAAATCTGGATAAAAATTAGACGACTTTGGTTTACTTTGACTTGTCTCTAAATCATTTAATTCTAATTCATTTTTAATGAATTCTAAGTTATTTTTTATTGTTTCTAATTGTTTTTTATTGAAATCAATTAAGCTAAAAAAGTCAACGTCAACGCCATTACCAACGACCGAAACCGAGGTTGTTTCAATTGGTAACCTTGCTCGGTCTTGCTCCGAAATAATGGTTAAATGATTGAATAGAGCCGCAATTTTTTTCTCATAACGGCGCATTAAATGCGCTTCAAAACGCCACATGGGGCGCATAATAAAATTGGAAATGTCTGCTCGACGCTCGGTTCCTGCGCCAAATGCATCCATAAAATCGAGCGTTTTGGGTGTATCAATAGCCGACACATACTCCGACATTCGGACCAAATGACAGTAAATATGGTCGGGTTTTTCAGTAGAAATGACGTCTTTTATTTGGTTTTTAATCTCCGAGTTGAAAAAATAAGCCACTTGAAACGGTAGCCAAGGACCCCTCAGTATATTGCGTAAAATATTGCCCAAAATCACCATTTTTGTCAATTTATAGACATAAACACGGCTGCAAAACTGTTTTATTTCGGTCAGATAAGTGTCCAAAACGGGTTCGTCGGCGAGAGCAACCACCACAATCTCGTGTCCCGCACGCGCCAATTCCCGCATCTGATTGTAGATACGCAATTTATCGCCTTTTTCAAGTGGAAAGGGAAATCGAGATGTTAGGACAAGAATTTTCACGGGGCGAATGTAGGAAAAAATTCAAATTTCAGATTTCAAATTTCCAGATGCCCTAAACTGATTGCCAATTATTGGCAAAACCGGTCTATTTATCAGAAAATTTTGCTTCAATTTTCTCCGCGTGAAACGTTTGGTAAGCCGCCAAAACGCGTTTAGCGACGGCGAGGCTGTCGAAATTGTCAACCGCAAACTGCCGCGCCCGTTCGCCGATACCCCTCAGTAAATCGGGGCGTTTTCGGCAAAATTCAATCTTTTCGATAAAATCGTAGTCCGAATTCGCGATCAAAACGTGGTTACCGTCTTCCGCGGTAATGCCTTCCAAACCCATCGAAGTTGTCAAAACAACGCGTCCAAGCATCATCGCTTCCAAGATTTTTACGCGAATGCCGCTGCCGCTAAACAAGGGAACAATTGAAACAGAATGCTCATTCATAAAGTCCTGTGCCTCAGGAATCTCTCCGTGAAAAACCACATTTTTAGCTTTCAATTGCCGCAACCAATTTGGCGCATTTCTGCCCGCAATGTGCAGTTGGAAATCCGTCAGTGCGTGCTTATCAATTGGGTTTTTAGGCTGTTTTTTATTTTTCGTTTCTATATTCGACGACTGCGGCATTTCGCGATTTGCCTCAATTGCCCACACTTTTTCCAAAAACCAACGCAAGCCTTCTTGGTTCGGCATCCAATCCAAAGCGCCGATAAAACCCAAGGACAAGGGGCGATAAAAACTCGTCGGATTTGGCTTGTAATCGCGGCTACTCAGGCCAACGGGCGTCACGACCGACGCACCTTTGTAGCCCAAAAGTTTGAAAATGCGTTCATCACGCGCCGTTATTGGCAACAAAATATCGCAATGTTGAATGTTGTCCAATTCAAAACGCCGCAGTTTTCGGTTCAAAAAATTCAAATACCAGCGTTTTGGCAAAAAATTGGTGACTTCAGCCACGCGTTTCCAAATCTCATGCTCCACATTGTGCGAGCGCAAAGCAATGATTGCATTAGAATGTTGACGAATATAAGGAATGTAAGGCGCCAAAAAAACCGTCTCCAACTGCACAACGTCAAAATTGCCACCCCTCAGTATTTCGACCAATTTTTGAGCAAAAGCGTCATTGATAAAGCGCGTCACGTGGTAACTTTCTTTTTCAAAAAGATTCTTAAAACCGCCCCAAATCGTGATGTCATTGTTCACTTCGACATCATAAACGGTCTTGAAAGTGTCATAAAAATCGGCGGGCAAATCCGCCACATTCACGCGGTGTTTGCTCGTATTCATCGTCAAAAGCGTCATTTCAGCGCCCAGTGCCGTGAGTGATTTCGATAATGTGTTGATGGCAATGACCTCACCGTCTTTGGGTGGGAAAGGAAATTTCTTACAAACTTGAAGTATTTTCATGCGTTCAATATTTTTCTCATCACGTTTTAGGTGTATTTTAAATTCCAAATTTCAAATTCCAAGGTGCAATAGTGGGAAGATATCAAATCCTAAATTTTAAATTCTAAGGTGTAATAAATTGATTACCAATTATTTGTAAAATTGAAATGGGAATTTTCAGCAATTTCTGCTTTGAGATTTGGCAGCTACGCCGCCGTGAAAAAGCCAAAGCGGAAATTGCTGGGGAACTTTACTTATTTCTTACTCCTTACTAAGGAACAAAACGATTCAAGATTGGAATGTGCGGTTTTTCGATTGTAAAATTTTAAACAAATTCCAAATTTCAGATTCTACGTGTCGAATCTGGAATTTTTGGAATCTATAATCTTTGGAATTTGGAATCTTTGGAATCTGCAATTATTTTTGTTTTGCTAAAGATTGTTGATAGACTTTAACATTAACCAAATGTTGTTCATACGTTTCGGCGTAAGTGTGGTAGCCAGGATTTTCGGGTTTTGCGACAAAATACAAATAAGTATGTTGCGCGGGCTTCAAAACTGCTTCAATGCTCGAGGGCTGCGGCATACAAATCGGTCCGGGCGGCAAACCATAATTCAGATACGTATTATATGGATGCGGTTTCAGGTAATCCGAGTTGAATAAACGCCTAAAACTGTTCGTTTTTTCAATTTCCATCAAGGCAAACTGCACCGTTGGGTCGGCCTGGAGCTTTATATTTTGCTTCAAACGGTTCAAATATGCGCCCGCAACCCGTGCGCGCTCGTCTTCATATTTTGATTCTCCGTCAACTATTGACGCCATCGTCACGGCTTGTTCGGGCGTCAAACCTTGCGCTTTTGCGAGTGCCGTGCGCTCGGGTGTCCAATAACGCTTGTATTCTTTTGACATACGTTCAAGAAACTTGGTTGGTTCTGTATTCCAAAAAAATTCATACGTATTGGGCAAAAACAAGCACATTAGCGTCTCTTTCTTTAGTCCAAGCGAGTCCAAAAGTTGGGCGTTCAAAAAAGTTTGCGCGAAAGTTGCCGAATCCTTTTCCAAAACTTTAGCAATTTTGGCGGCCACTTGTTCAGGCTTTTTTTCGTTGTTCAAGACCACTTTCACGGCCGATTGCTCGCCCGTTTGCAAATGTTTTATCAAATCGTAGCTGCTCCAACCCGATTTTACGCGGAATCGACCCGACCGCACGGTTTGAAAATTGAGCCACGACGCCCATTGTTCAAAATTTGACACATCCGAAATGACCCCCTCAGTATCGAGCTGTTTTTTGAGGTCGTCGAAGGAAGAACCCGTCGGAATTTTGACGTATTCGCTTTTCAAATCCGAAGGTACATTCGCTTTGAAAAAATAAAGATAAAATCCACCGCCAATGACGGCTGCTGCAAGCGCAATTTTTAACAATTTAGACATCCGAGTTTTTTTTAGTTAAATTTCAGTCGGGCAAAAATGGGATTTTTTTTTAAAAAGACGACTCATTATAAAATTAAAAATTAAAAATTAAAAATTTGCAAATCAGAGGTTCCTAACGCATTGAACCGTGAGAATTAACTCAGGATTTTTAATTCATTTCACCGCGCAATTCAAAAATATACCTTTATTTCGACCAAAATTTAAGTCATCAAATCAACTTTTTACAAAATGAAAAACCGCTTATTGTCACTCGATATTTTTCGAGGCATCACCATTACATGTATGATTATCGTCAATACGCCCGGCAGCGGCGAAACCCGATTCGATGCCCTCAGACACGCCGCGTGGGATGGTTTTACGCCGACCGATTTGGTGTTTCCGTCCTTCGTTTTCATCACGGGTTTGTCGTCTTGGTTTTCATATAAGGCTTATAATCACGTACTTACGTCCGATTTAGCCGCAAAAATTTGGAAACGATCGCTCATTATTTTCCTACTTGGCGTCGGTCTCTACGCCTTTCCTTTCGTCGGAAATCCCATCGGCAATTGGCGCATTCTGGGCGTTTTGCAACGCATTGCTTTGTGCTACGGCATCGGCAGCATGGTGTGTTTGGTATTGAATAAAAACCAAATAATCGCGCTAAGTGCCGCATTGTTGCTCGGTTATTGGGGCATTTTATCGGCTTTTGGCGATTTAACAATGGCGGGAAATGCGGGTCAAAAACTCGATTTATGGCTCTTTGGCGACAGCCATTTATATCACGGCGAAGGTATTGCGTTCGACCCCGAAGGCTTGTTAAGCACAATGCCGAGCTTGGTGACGTATCTAATTGGCTATTTGGTGGGCAGTTTTATCGGTCAAACGGCGGACAAAGAAAAGATTATTCAACAATTGTCCTACGCGGGCATGGCCTTAGTGGTTGGCGGTTTGTTGTGGCATTTTGGGTTTCCCATCAACAAAAAACTGTGGACAAGTTCCTACGTGCTTTTGGCGAGCGGTTTATCGACTTTGATTTTCACATTTTGCTTCTATCTAATTGATTTTAAACGAATTACGCATCTAACTGATTTCAAACGCATGACGAACTGGGCAAATTTCTTTAAAATATTTGGTACCAACGCCATCCTCGGCTACATGGTGTCCGAATTACTCGTCATTTCGTTAGAACTAATCACCACAACCGACGCTTCGGGCAAAGCAATTAACGCAAAAGAAGCGATTTATCAAACCTTATTTTCTTCTTGGATGGGGTCAAATGAAGTTGCCTCTTTGGCGTTTTCGCTGGCTTACGTCGGCGTTTGTTGGTTCATTGTTTGGTTGTTTTATCGGAAAAATGTATTTCTGAAAGTTTAGGAGGACCCCCTCAGTATAAATGCCAAAAAGCCTTAAAAACAGCGTGTTTTTAAGGCTTTTTGGCATTTATACTGAGGGGTCCTCTTAAAGTGTTTTAAGGTATTCAATCACCGCTTTTCGTTCGTCCGATGTCAATTTATCACCATACGTATGCCCACCGTTTCCGTAGCCATAAAGCGCCGTATCGTAGGTTTTAACGTCCGTTTTTGCGGTTTGAAGCGTGTATTTTATACCCAATTTGACGGCATCAAAATCGGCTTTACTGTCAAAAGTTCGACTCCATTTTGCGGGGCGTTGCGTCGAATTTAAGACTTCGTCAAGCGTTGGCACCGAGCCATTGTGCAGATACGGCGCGGTTGCCCAAATACCATCAAGCGGCGGGGCAACGTAGCCGCGATTTGGCAACAATTGAGCAGCAGCCGGGCCTTGATTGAACCACGAATTGTTGAACCACGTGTGGTATTGCGGATTTGTAAAATAGACATTTGCCAAAGCACTGTCAGTCCTAATCGTTTGTAAATCAACGAGTAAGTTCGGATAAGTCGGCGTGGAACCATACGTTCCATGGCATTTAGCGCACGTGATTTCAAAAATTCCTTTGCCTTTCAACGACAAATTTTGGTCAATTGGGTTCGGATACTGAGGGGGCCTCAACGACCTAATATACGCCATGACGTCGGGAAAATTAGCGTCAATTTTACGTGCTTCGGCGCTGTCGAGCATCGATACCAAAGCCGTTGCCATGCTCAAACGCGCAAAATCGCCACGCCCTAAACCGTCGTAATATAACGCATTTTTTTTGTGCATCAACCACCACGCAGGCACATCAGTCGGCACGACAATGGGCGAAATAGGCGTTTGCGGCTGCGCCAACCACGTTAAATTTTTACCATCTCTGAAAGCCGACAAAGCCGCAAATATTTTATCCGCAGGATTGACGCCCCGCGTTTCGGTTTTGATAAACGGCGCGATGCTCGTGAAGCCGCGCGATAACGGATAATACGCCTTCCACTCAGCCGAATTGACGCCGTAACGCGCCTTCACCACGTTGTCAATCAAGCCAAATTGTTGCGCCACATCTTGCGTGTTGTCGGCGGTCGTATTACCTAAACCGACAATGAGTGAACCATCGGCGGGCGAGCGTTCGGCATGACAATTTAAACAATTTGTTGATACAACTTTTACGCCATTTGACGCCGTTGTTACGGAGAAATTGTAAGGAATCCCTTTATTATCGCCCGTTCTGCCCAAATCTTCGGCGCTAACGCTTGGATTCACCAATTTGTAAATGTCCAAAGGAATGCCACTCGACACGTAGCTGCCGCCGAACAAATAGGCGCGTCCCGCCGTTGCATTGCCCGCACGCTGTGGCGACGCTTCGAGAAAAGTCGTGCCGCTTACGGACGTGTTCACGGGCGTATCGTCGTGCTTGCAAGCCCAAATAACGACGCTCGATAACAACGCGCACAGCCATGGTTTTGACTTAATTTTCATCGTTGATAGTGATTTAATTATTGATTTAAAAGCAGTATTTCAGTGCTTGTGAGCGGACGTTGACGCGTTGATTTTTACCATATTTTGCACATCCAATTTGCGAATAAACGTCAAAGGTTTTGTAATTTTAAAAAAAAGAGACCCCTCTCGATTATCTCGGGACAAGTCCGTATTTTCGACTTTTATAAGCGTTTCGGCATAGATACAACTCGATTCCGCGCATAAATTTTCAATTATTTCGATGTCCGAATCGGCGTTTAGTTTCAACAACTCGACTGTCCATTTTTTAATGGCTAATTTGATGTTTACATCGTCGGGGTCGAGTGGATTATTAAATTTTTTCATGATTTCAACGTATTTAATTGATTGTAAATCTATTCCAATTTTACGGATTTTACGACTACGGATTTAAAAATCAGCGAAAATCAGTCGCATCTGTCTAATCAGTGGTCCAAGTCGTCTATGAGCGTATAAAATCTAACCCATACGTGGTAAATCAATTAGGGTAATTTTTAAAATTTGACTGGAACATTTATTTAACCTAATTTTGCGACTAATTAAGTTAACATTTAGATTTTTCACAACATACAACGAGAGACATTCGCTCATGAATTCGACCATTTCCGCCGCCGCTCGACCCGCCGCAAAGACCGCTAAAGTTTTTTTTCCAAGCCTCAATGGACTGCGTTTTATCGCGGCTTTTGTCGTGATTATCCATCATTTGGAACAAATTAAGCTCTTTTTTGACTTGCCAAGCCTGTTTTTTAAATGGCATTGCATCAAAATAATTGGTGAATTGGGCGTGACGCTTTTTTTCACATTAAGTGGTTTTTTAATAACTTATTTGCTTTTAGCCGAAAAAGAACGCTTTGGAACGGTCGCCGTAAAAGAGTTTTACATCCGCCGCGTCCTCCGCATTTGGCCGCTTTATTACTTGATAATCGGACTCGGATTGTTCGTTTTACCGCACATCCCTTTCTTCGAAATTCCGCAATATACCGAGGGGTTGCATTACAAATTCGGCGTAAAACTATTATTTTATGGCTTATTATTTCCCAATGTTATTGCCAATTTATATCCCTATATGCCCTTCATTGCCCAAACTTGGAGCATCGGCATTGAAGAACAATTCTACTTGGTTTGGCCGTGGATGGTCAAATGGTCTAAGCATTATTTAGCCGTATTACTGGGAATTATATTTGGTTTGATATTGATAACCAACGTGTTATACTATTTTGCCGATTTATCGCCCGACATCAGTCAAGCGTCGGGAAAGACAAAATTGGTCACTTTCCTATATCGTTTTTTCGCCATGTTGCGCATTAGTTGCATGGCAATTGGCGGCATCGGCGCGTATTATTTGTACAATTACAACATGGCTATCCTGCGCCCAATTTTTAAACAATGGGTTCAAATTGCGACGGTTTTGGCGGTGTTAATTATGGTCGTCGTTGGCGTCGAAATTCCGCGCGTTAATCATGAATTTTACTCCCTATTTTTCATCGTTATCATCTTGAATCTCGCGGCAAATCCCGACTCAGTTTTCAATATGGAAAACAAAACGATGGATTACTTGGGCAAAATATCCTATTCCATTTATATGTGGCACGGCATTGCGATTATTTTTGGACTCCACGCCGCCCGTTATTTCAATCCTGAACTCAACACATGGTGGGCAAATTCAATTTATTATTTGGTTACGTTTGCGCTAACATTGGCTTTTTCAGCGGCAAGTTATGAGTGGTTTGAAATGCAATTTTTGAAATTTAAACACCTTTTTGCTAAGATTCAAAGCGGAAATTTGAAAGAAAAAGCGGCTGTTTCACTTCAAAATGCCGAAAATACTGAGGGGTCCTAAAAAGCTAACAATGGAGCAAACTCCGTGGCTATCGTTTTAAAGAGTCGTATCGAATCAATTCGATGCGACTTTTTTCGTTTTCCCCCCTTTTTGATTGAATAAATAAGCCTTTAAACGCCTCAAAAAACCCTTATGTCTAAAACAAGCGGTATTGGATTTTAAAAAATCAACCTTTGCAGCGAAAATAAGACCCCTCAGTATAAAAAACATTTTTCACGAAACAGTCACCTAATTTAACATCTTTTAACGCTAAAATTTGTTCACGACTTGCTACAAGCGGCTACTTTTGCAAATTGTCATTTCAAATGATTCACTCTATCGCAACCAATTTATTAAAAAATAGTAATTATCTATCTAACTCATTATCAAGATGTTCAATTTTAAAAGTTTACTCACCACGCTCCTATTCATAGGCTTCACACTCACGCTTTTTGCTCAAAAACCAACGGGCGCGCCGCCGTCAGGCGCGGGTGCAATGGCGTCAAAAATGGGCAGTATCGGGCGCGTTTACGGCAAAATAGTGGACGGCACGACGAAGAAAGCCGTCGAATTTGCCTCCGTTGTCATCGTTCGCTCGATGGGCAAAAGAGACTCGATTCTTGGCGGTGGTTTAACGCTCGAAAATGGCGATTTTAACGTCGATAAACTACCTTTTGGTCCTTTGAAAATTAAGATTTCATTCGTCGGTTACTTGGATTATTCAAAAACATTTATGCTCACACCGCCCGAAAATGTGGAAATCGATTTGGGCGATTTGGAACTAAAAACCGACGCAAAACTCTTGGATGCCGTTCAAATCACGGCTGAAAAAGCGCAAATGCAATTGGGTTTAGATAAAAAAGTTTTTAATGTTGACAAAAATATCACGGCGACGGGCGGCACCGCCGAAGACGTTTTGAAAAATGTACCCTCAGTCACGGTTGACGCGGACGGCAGCGCCAAATTGCGCAACAATTCGACGACAATTTACGTCGATGGACG
Source organism: Saprospiraceae bacterium (assembly GCA_043764555.1). Taxonomy (GTDB): domain Bacteria; phylum Bacteroidota; class Bacteroidia; order Chitinophagales; family Saprospiraceae; genus JAAFJT01. The sequence continues at coordinate 2,631 of JAYUKJ010000307.1, read as the reverse complement.
CCCGACTTTGATGAGCCTCAATCAAATCGCAGCTGACCAAATTGAAAGCGTCGAAGTTATCTCAAATCCTTCGGCAAAATACGAAGCGGGAACCGTCGGCGGCATCGTCAATATTGTCTTAAAAAAGAATAAAAAACCCGGTTATAACGGCTTTTTGGCGCTCGGCGTTGGCACGGGAAAACGCTATAACGGCACGCTAAATGTGAACGCTAAACAAGGCCGTTGGAACGTTTCGGGATTCTACAATGGCTCGAAATCGGAGAATCCGACGCTCGGTTATGTCTTCCGTGATACGAAGTCAAATCAACGAATTTTTGACCAGAATACGAACACCACTTTTGACAATAATTTTCAAATCGGACGACTCGCCGTTGATTACTCAGTAAATAATCGCAATGTATTAACCATTGCTGGCAATATAGTTGCGGGGAAATTCAACATCAACAGCGACCAAAATTTTAGCTATCCACTTGCTTTAAATGATTCATTGGTCAACTACGGAACCCGCTTAATTCGTCCTAAAAACAACTTTACAAACAACCAAGTACAAGCCACTTGGAAGAAAAATTACGCTAAAAAAGGAAAAGAATTGATAACGGATGTCTCTTACGGCTGGGGCAGTTCCAACAATTTAGCGACTTGGACGACGACGACTTTTAACACTAAAAAAACGGCGTTGCCAACTGAAATCACGCAAATAACGGGCGGCAATACGGGGCAAGCGCTCAACTTCCAAGTTGACTACACAAACCCGATAAACGACTCCACAAAGTTTGAATTTGGCGTGCGCAGCAACGGTAATTTAAGAATTCAAGAGAACTTTTTTAGTTCCAAAACGGGCAATCAAGACTTCGTTTCCGACCCAAATATCTCGCTCAATGCCGACATTTTGGACATGGTGAACGGCATTTATGTCAACTACGCAAGTCGTTTTAAAGGCATCGGCTACCAAGTTGGTTTGCGGTATGAGCAATCAAAATTGGAGGGAAAATCGAAGCTAAAAGACGTGCCGAGCTTCGGTTACGACTATTATGCACTCGATAAAGCCTTGTTTCCGTCGGTTTATTTGTCGAAAAAATTGGACAAAACGAGTGAGATTCAATTGAATTTTAGCCGTAAGATTCAACGCCCTAATTTCATGCAATTGATGCCCGTCATTCAGAACAACGACCGCCAAAATATCCGCATTGGCAACCCGAAATTGCAACCCGAAATCGTTAATTTATCGGAGCTAAATTACAACAAACAATTTGGTAACAATAACTGGTTGGCGTCCGTTTATTTCATGTTGGAATCGAACACCATCAAACCCTTCGTGAGTGCTTCGCCGACGGACCCCTCAGTATTAATCACCACTTTTGGCAATTTCGACAACGAAATGCGCTACGGTTTAGACAACACTTTTCGGCTTGCGATTAACAAAAATATCGACTTCACGACCAACGTCAATGTCTATAATTTAACGATAAATATTGACCAAAACAACGCCGTCAAAGCGTGGGCGTGGGACGGCAAAGCGAGCATTAATTACAAATTTCCGAACGGTTTTTCAGCCCAATTGAACGGTGGCTACGAAAGCGACCGCGTTATTCCGCAAGGCAAACGCATTGGCATCGGCTACATGGATTTTGCCGTAAAAAAAGCGTTTTTCGGCGGCGCAGCGAACATTACGGCAAGCGTTAACGACGTATTTGATTCGCGCAAAGACATTACGCGTTACGAATTTCCAATATTCAATCAACAATCCATGCGCCGCCGCGACCTACGTTATTTCAAATTGACGCTGCAAATGCCTTTCGGCAAGATGGACGCGTCGATTTTTAAGAAAAGAAAACCACAGCAAGGTGGTGGCGGACAAGACATGGATTTTGGCGGTTAATTTCTAAAAATTAAAATGCTTCTAAATAAATATTTTATTCCGTCAAAATGATTTCAAAAAACAGATTTCGTCTTATTCTTGCGTCGAATTTGTAATTTAAAAAACTGTATTTTTTTTATGTTGATTATCGATCAAGACATACTTTCTATGATGAAGACTCAAAACGGCGCGTCCGTTTTGAGTCTTTCCAATCAAAAACCGATTATGTTGGTTTTTTTACGCCATTTTGGCTGCCAATTTTGCCGCGAAGCGATGGACGAATTAAGCAAATTACGCCCACAACTAACCGCTCAAAATACCGAACTCGTTTTCGTTCACATGGCAGCAAATGACATCGCTGAAGAATATCTCCGTAAATTCAACCTATCGGGCGTTCGCCACATTAGTGACCCAAACTGTCGATTTTACACGGCATTTGGCTTAGTTAAAGGTTCTTTCACGCAATTATTTGGTCTTCAATCGTGGATTCGCGGTTTTTCTGTTCAATCCAAATACGGCACCGAAGTTGGTAAACACCTTGGCGACAGCTTCCAAATGCCTGGCGCTTTCATGGTTTTTGAAGGCGAAATCAAAGACAGCTACGTCCACAAATCCGCTTCCGACCGACCAGATTACAACAAGATGGTGAGTTCATGCAGTCTCTGATTTCAAATTCCAGGGATTCCAAATTCCAAGGATTCCAAATTCCAAGGATTCCAAATTCCAAGGATTCCAAATTCCAAGGATTCCAAATTCCAAGGATTCCAAATTCC
>JAYUKJ010000306.1:0-1347 GCA_043764555.1 Saprospiraceae bacterium | reverse complement strand
AATCTCGGACGCGGTAAACGGCTTGTTTGGCGTCATATTCTTTGAGTTTTATGCCCGTTTTCACGCTCGCGAAATATATCCCCTCAGTATAAGCGCGTTGTTCGGCGTATTTTTGGAGAAAACGCGCCGTAATTGGCTCATGCACAATCGCTTCTTTTTTAGGGTTAAAATGCTGTTTCGACACGTCCGCGTTGAGGTGCAACAACGCACCGACGATGTGTTTACACGCACCACCTTCCGTGCAGTTGCATTGTGCGGCAATCGATTCCTTGTCAAAATCATGAATTGACACGCGATAACTTTCGACATTATCGGGCGCTTGAACGCGATAAGTGACCTTTCCTTTCTCGGTATCAAGGCGTAAAACCTCGATTTTTCCGCGTACCATGATGTCTCGTCCGCGGTGCTGAACTTGGGAGGAGAAGTTACGATTAATAAAATTTTCTATGTGCTGTCCCATGCGCGATTTTTACTTATTATTGATGTGTCTGAAAGGATATGTAAGCAGTCGGTTAGACTAATCGACTCAACTACTTGACATCTTTTTTTATTTCGGTTTAAAAAATTTTGCAAAAGTACCGATTAATTTGCCTTAAAAAAAGAAAAAAGTGAAAACCCTTTCACAGAATTTTCACTTTGGAAAAGATTTAAAGATTGAAGACCACTGAGCGTGAGTGGAGAAAAAACTGAAATGCAGGTTTTAAATGCCAAAAATGCCTTTTATACTGAGGGGTCCCTCAATCTGAAAAATCAACCGTCATTTCGTTTATTCCAAATCTGCCAACCACATTCAGCTTGCTCTATCAACATTTCCAAACCGTTTGCCACCTTTGCCCCGCGTTCTTCACCAAGTTTCATGAGTTGAGTTTGCTCTGGATTATAAATCAAATCGAAGATAAAGTTTTGATTATCAATACATTCAAAAGGTAACGGCGCCACGCCTTCAGTATTTGGCATCGTTCCAAGTGGCGTCGAATTGACGATAAGCCGATGTGTATTCATTACATTTTTATCCAAATCGTCGTAGCTCAAAACAGCGCCTGAACCCGCCCGCGAGACGTATTTGAAAGGGATATTTTGTTTTGTCAATACATAAGCTACCGCCTTTCCCGCGCCGCCCGTTCCGAGAATTAAGCCTTTCAGACCTTTGGGAACAGAGCCGCCGAGCAAATTTAACAGCGATTTTTCAAAACCCAAAATATCCGTATTGTGACCCGTCAAATAGGGTCGTCCCGTGTTTTCATTCCACTTAATATCAATGCAATTCACCGCGCCGACTGCCGCAGCATCCGCGTCGATGGCGTCAAGAAAAGGCATGACCGCAGTTTTGTACGGAATCGTCACGTT
>JAYUKJ010000305.1:0-1350 GCA_043764555.1 Saprospiraceae bacterium | reverse complement strand
CCAAGGGTTTGTAACCACTACTGTCGGAAAGCTTGGAAAAAATAAATTTCGTCAAGAAGATTGTCTTTTCCACCACATTGTCGGATAATGGATTTAGTCAGTTCTAATTCTAATTGTAAGGCAAATTTTAGTTTTGCAATTTTATAACTTTCTATTTCATTCAAGTTCTTAAAAATATAAATGAGCATGGCCGTAATTAAAGTGATATAGAGCACCACTTGAATACCATTTTCATTATGCGACATAAAATGTTTAAGATTAAAATGCTGTTTTAAAAATTTGAAAAAAGCCTCTATTGCCCATCTTGCGCGATAAATTTGAGCAATATCTGTGGCACTAAACGCGTCAACATCCATCAAGTTGGTCAAAAAACAGATTTTTTCACCTGTTTTGAGCATTGTCGCACTAATTAATCTAAACGTTGTTGTTGTTTTTTTACCGCCTCTAGCAAATAAATAAACCTCTATGTCTTGTTCAATGGCTAATGAATCCGTGATAATAGGTCTATTTATATCAATAGGCGTGAGTTCTTTGACTTTTTCAAATTTAGCATCTGGGCGTAAACGCGCGGTGAAACGAATCTCTTTTAAACTAAATGTTTCCCATGTTTTACGTGAGTTTAGGCCCATATCCATTACGGCTATTTCTTTATCAGATAAAGCGGCATCAAGTATGGCATCGCCCAAGGCCAAATTCTCATTCACGTAACTTTTTTCTTTGAAAAACTTGACCGCTTTGGGGATTAAGCCATTAAAGCCAACGGTGAATTTTACTTCCCGTTTTTCGCCTTTAAGTGCTTCACCCGAGACATTTTTTTTCTTCGATTTAAGCCCATTACTCATGCCCTCAAATTTCAATAATTTTGAGGAAATACTGATTAAAGTTGAATCAAAACGTACTATATCGTGTCCTTTTATCTGTTGAGGGGTCAAATATTCACCCATCTGTTGACAACAGTGACTATAGAGGTCTTTGAAATAGCCCAATTTGATACGCCCCAACCGAGTGCCGATTGAACTGTGGTCAATAGTCGCATCCGAAGGAAGACCAACTAAGGCGTGATAACGAGCATCCTCGTTGTAGACTGTTTCTAAAACCCGAAGGGACATATCCACTTTATCTGTTAGTAAACTATACATAATAAGATGAAAAAGGTCTTTGCCTTTGAGCTTCTTGGCATAATGGTCAACTAAATAGTAATCACCCGAATCCTCGTGAACCGAATCGGGAATACTATGAAGCAGTTGACGAACTGTTATATTATCGCGTTTCATGACGCAATATTACATATTTGCAACATATCCGTAAAAAAAAAATCAAAAAGTCAAAGCTTTCCGACAGTAGTGGTTT
>JAYUKJ010000304.1:0-4511 GCA_043764555.1 Saprospiraceae bacterium | reverse complement strand
GCCTAAGTGAGTGGATAGCTGCTGACTACGAATTATCTGGAACGGAAACTGAAATTATTAACGATTTGCACCAAGAAACCGTCGAATCTGGTGATTATTGGAATGAAGAAGAGCTTAAAATTGAGTTCGTGGGCATCGTGTTTCTCGCGGCTAAAATCAAGGTGAAAGACAAAATTAAAGTTTATTATCAGCGTGCGCTCTCTGCCGACATTAACGGTTATCGCTTGGTGGTTATCGCTGATTGCTTCGTGGCAACGCCAAAAAAATTCAGTTCACCCCAAAGTCCTTACTTTTTTCTGCAAGAATTTAAAAAGGGAAAAGGTGAAAAAAATGACCCTGAGGCGCAAATGTTGACCGCCATGTTGATAGCCCAACACAAAAACCAAGATAATAAGCCCATGTATGGCGGTTATTTGGTGGGACGAAGCTGGGTTTTCACCACTTTATCGGGTAGTGATTATTGCACAAGCCGCATTTTTGATGCTTCGCAAAAAGCTGATTTGTTGCATATTGTATCAATTCTTCGGCATCTGAAAAGCATCATTTTGAATCGCTAAAAATAGGATTCCTCAGTATATGACGTGAAATAGCATCCCGAAACACCGAATAAGCCGTTTTTGAGCTAAAACCAAACAATTCCCGCCACCAATTTATAGTACCGCTCTTCAAACTCAATGCCGAGCGAAATGCTCAAAAAAACGTGGTTGGCGTCTTCTAAAACCGCCTCATTTAAGGTGTATTTTTCGATAAAATTCACGTCCGTTATCGGTAAATCGTAGCGGTATTGACCATGAACAAATTCAGCACGCAAATGTCCGTTGTCGTCGCGCACTCGAATCCGCATTTCGCGGGCTTCAATAAGTGCCAACGAATAGTCAACGCCCGCCATTTTATCGCGGTGAATCGTCCGTCCGTGACCCGCAAAAATGGAAAAATCATTGGCATTTGCGAGCTTTGAAAGGTTGTTCCAAGTCGCCGTAATGCTGCCCAAAACGTTGAGGCTTTTGATATCAAATAAAACATTTTCAGATTGATAACCCTTTGGAATGAGCGCAGTTATCTCGATTTCGACGATATTGAGCAGATTCATTTGTCCAACTAAAGCGGGCGAAACGCCGCCAAATTCGGAGTCCGAAACGGGTCGCAACCACTTGGGACGATTGTTTTTATGGATGATTTCCCAAAAATCACCTTTACGTTTTACTTCGATGCCCGCAATGCACCGTTCACCGTATTTACGGGAGTTGGCGAGACAGATAAATGTGGTTTTCATTAGCAGTTCATAACGGTTTTGTTTGTTTTTTGAATAAAATTTTTAGTATTTTTTCATTGGAAATCATCAATTAAAATCTTGATAATCAACGAATTACAAAAATAGGACTCCTCAGCATTTTAAAAAAAAGGGTGTTTTTTTGAATTTAAAACGCTAAAAATTCGTTGTTTTGATTGATAAGTTTTTTATCGTTTTATTTAATTAAATGCACGATTTCAATGTCTTGTCGAACCGCTTGAAAATACTCGGCAAGCAACCGCCGGTGACATTTTTCGGGCGTGTGTTCGCTACACAAAAGGCAATGTTGATGCAGAGATTCAACATCTACTTTTTGCTTAATTTTTCGACTGTCGAGCAGATTCAAATAAGCGACTTCATAATCTGCCCAACTAATTTTTTTAGCCCGATAATCTGCCAAAAGGTCTTTAGTTGGCGCAAAATCAAGGGTATGTGTATAATCTATTTTACCAATTTGTTTGGCAAAAAACTTCAAATCGTTGCCTTTGGCAAAACCCGAAAGCTGCGACACATTGTTGACGCGCGTGTCCACAAGTCCTTCGACGTGGTTGTTTTTTAGTAAATCGAAAAATTGTTCGGCGGATTTATTGGTAAAACCAATGGTGAAAAGTTTAATCATAATAGTTAATGATGAGTTATGAATGATGAATTTTAGGGACCCCTCAGTATATTTCAACTTTCTTCGGTATCTTCTTCCTTTTTTGCAGAAAAACCAATGTCTTTATTTCGTAATTTATACGCTGCTTTGAGTTGCATATCGGGTGTAATATCGGGTTCCAAAAGATTAGGAATTGGGATTTTCTTAGCGTATTTTTTCATCAACTGTTTTTCCAATTCGGCATTGGTTTTCAATGACTTATCTTTCAAAATATGCTGAACATCAAAGTCGTTATCCGTTAAAAATCCTGAAATCATGCCGAATCTATGGCAATCAAATGGCTCGGCTTCGGAACACATCAAAGCGATTTTATAGCCTCGATTCAAGCCTTTACCAAGCCGTTCAACGCCCGTTTTGAACGAATCCGTAGCCCGCACTTTTTCAAAATCAACCGTGTCATTGTCGTCCAAAAGCGCTTTGTCCGTGTATCGGGCGCCAAATTCTTTATCAAAATGCAAGTAATTAACGCCCTGTTTTTTCAAAAAATTGGACAACGGTTCTTGATTGAATTGCGGATTGTATTTGCTTGCCGCAACGCTCCGAACGTCCACAACGCAATTGATGGAATGTGCAGTCAATAACTCCAAAAAATACTCAATCGTATGCGTCGAATGACCGACTGTAAAAACTGTTTTTTTCATTTTTTTTGATTTTATACTGAGGGGTCCTAAATTTTATAAAACCCTAATAATCAAGCTGTTACCTCTTGAAATTTGGAATCTGAAATTTGGAATCTTTTCAATGGTATTCCTCGCCGCCACTCACATTCATCGCTTCGCCCGTAATATACGCCGCTTGGTCGGACGCTAAAAACGCGACCGCTTTGCCAATATCATCCACCAAACCTGTCCGTCCGAGTGGATTTTTATCCTTGATGGCTTGCAAGTAATCATCATAAGATAAGCCGAGTTTTTCGGCAAAAAATTGGTTTTGCCAATGCCCCAAACCCGTCGTAATGTGGTTCGGACAAACGGCATTGACGCGGATGCCAAACTTACCCAATTCCACCGCATTTGACCGCGTTAAGCCTAAAACACCGTGTTTTGACGCCGTATATGCGGCAGCAAACGGAAAACCCGACTTCGCCGCTTGGCTCGCAATATTGATAATCGAGCCGCCGCCTTGCTTTTCCATCTGAATCGCCGCGTGTTTGGAACAGAGAAAAACGCCCTTCAAATTGACGTCCAAAACCGCGTCCCAACTGCTCGCTTTGAACTCAGTAAATGCCTCCATAATGTAGCCAACGCCCGCATTATTGACCATAATATCCACGGAACCAAAGGTTTTTACGGCAGTTTCGACGAGATTTTCAACGTCATTTTCAAAACGCACATCGCACGGAACGCAAATCGCCGAGGCGCCTAAAGCGCGAATATCCGCCGCAATGCTCTCCATTTCTTCGGTCGTGCCGACGTGTTCTGTTGAAAAATTGTCGCCTTTTGTCGCGCCAATATCCGAAATTACGATGTTACAGCCTTCCGAAGCGAGTCGCAAAACAATGGCTTCGCCGATGCCGCCGCGACGTCCCGAACCTGTGACGATGGCGGTTTTATTTTTTAGATTGTACATGATTTAGTGGTTTAGTTCAAGTTTAGCTTCACTAAGACGGTCAACATTTGCTTCTAATTGAGCCAAATTATGCTCAATTTCCGCCATTTCATCAAGCATAGCTTGGTGCATTTTCTTTTGTGCCGACGCAAAAGCCTTTGCTTTGGGATGTGGTGCCGCGTATTTTTTTTCCAATTTACGTCTGAAATTCAAAGATTCTTTTTCATCGGCAATCATAAACATGGCTTGGATTTCTACTTGTAATTCAGAATGCGATGTTGCGCTCTCTGCCATGTTTTCTGCATAGGTTGCATCGTCCTCAAGTGGAAAATACTGAGGGGGTACATTGATAAATTTTTGTTTGCCAACAGAAACACGCTCACCATTAAATTCAGTGAAAACGGGCAATGTCAGTAACTCAAATTTACCTTTTCGGATGTATTCGTACACAAATTGACGGCTAACGCCGCGTTGCGTACAGTAATCTTTAACAGTGGTAAGTGTCATTTAATTTATAGTTTTAAAGATTAAAATAGCCTATTTTATTTCGTTAAATGATGCATCTAAAGCGCATTGATTTTAGTTTCAATTTTGTTGATTTTCCGCTCAATTTCATTTAACCAATCTAACATTTTGTCTGCTTCTTCGCTGTCTTTTACCATCAATCTGAAATTGATTTGCAATCTTTCATGTTGCCTTTTTAGTAAATCACAATGTTCTTGAAGCAGTTCTTTTTCGGTTTTCATAGACGTTCATTTTTTGAATTTTGCTGTAATGCGAAGGTAATATTTTACTTTACATAGTGTAAAGCAAAATGAAATAAATTTTGATAAAATGATTAATTTCGAGCAAAAATAGACCAATTTATCAAAAAACAAGCCTTACACTGAGGGGTCCCTTTTTTTAGTTTGACGTTAGAAATTTAAAGTTTGAAGGTGTACGACGCCCTTCAAACTTCAAATTTCAAACTGCCTTTCATTTTCGTTCGGTCAACGCCATTCGCACCGCCAAAGC
>JAYUKJ010000303.1:0-1359 GCA_043764555.1 Saprospiraceae bacterium | reverse complement strand
CTCAATGAACACACAATCGCTATCCTTTCGCACGACATCAAAGAGCCGCTTTTGGGCGTGAAACTGATGCTTAAAAAACTCAACAAAGACGACCCGTTTGTAGAACAGGCATCTAAAAGTTTGGAAGGTCAAATCAATGCCGTGAATGGTATTTTGACTAATCTATTGAAAATGAAGAAATTGTCGTTGGTTAAAAAAGATAAAAACGTTAAAGCCAATGCTCAATCGGTGGTTCAGAATGTCGTAACGGAATTGAGCGTTGCCATTCAAACCAAAGCCTTGACGATTCAAAATGATTTAGCAGACGACGTAACGCTGCCAATTGCACCTGAAAAACTGCAAATCATCATTCACAATTTGCTCTCAAACGCCGTAAAATACAGTTTTCCGAATCAAACGATTCGCATTTTCAAAGAAGGCAAAGGGATTTCCATCCAAGATTTTGGCATCGGCTTATCGCCCGAACAACGGACGAAACTGATGCGCGAAGTCACCGCTTCGCAACGGGGTACAAATGAAGAAAAGGGCAACGGTTTAGGACTTTTCCTCGTCGGTGCGATGTTGCACGGCGAGCAATTGAAGGTGGTTTTCGATTCACCCGAAGTCGGCGGGACGATTGCAAAGGTGCTGTAATGCTTAATTTTTAATTTTTAATTTTTAATTTTTAATTCCCAAGAGGACCCCTCAGTATAAACGCCATTTTTGCATCATTTTGAGCTAAAAACGGCGTTTATACTGAGGGGTCCTTTTTTTTGCAACAGCAGACTATAATTCTGCTTTATACCACGCGCAATGCCTTTGGTTTTGAGGGAAAAGAGCTATTTTTCTTTTAGAAAAGGGGCATAAGTAATCGGCTACGCGTCCTTGAAATGCCTCGTTTTTCCCATTTTTGTCTTCCTTGTTTTTCAAAGACTCGACGAAAGTTTGAAAATAATCTACAAAACACGGTACTGTGTATTGCATAGTACCTATTCGTCCGCACATCTTTGCGCCATGAAATATCGACAACATCCTACACCTTTAAATCCTTAGTTTTTCCACACTTTAATCAAATAATTTTGCAACCATGCAGTTAACAATTTCCAACCTTAGCAAGACCTACGCCAACGGCGTTCAGGCACTCAAAGATGTCAATCTCACCATCAACCAAGGGATGTTTGGCTTACTCGGCCCCAACGGTGCGGGCAAATCTTCCCTCATGCGTACCATCGCCAGCTTGCAAGAAGCCGATACGGGGGCGATTCAGATGGGCAACATCAATGTTTTGAAAGAAAAAGATGCGGTGCGCCGCGTTTTGGGCTATTTACCGCAAGAGTTTGGGGTTTATCCAAAAGTGTCTGCCGAAATGATGCTCAACCA
>JAYUKJ010000302.1:0-1360 GCA_043764555.1 Saprospiraceae bacterium | reverse complement strand
GGTCTTCCGCCCAAGAAAATTTGGAGACATATAATACGTCGTTGCCCAAACGGTCGAAGCTGCTCCGCACGTTGTCTTCGAGCGAATCCACGGCCGATTTCACGGCGATGATGCAGAAAATGCCAATCATAATGCCTAAAAGCGACAAAAATGACCGCAGTTTGTTGCCAACGAGTTGTTGAAAAGCTTGGACGAAACTCTCGCGGAGGACGTACATCATGTTTTTATCATTTTTAAAAGTGGTCGAAAGGACCCCTCAGTATTTTTATCAAAATTTCCTCAAAACTACGTAAAAACGCTTGACCCCGTGAATCGAATAGATAAAAAGCGGTTTTTTATCTGCCAACGTGTTGTCTTTAGTGGCGCATTACTTATTTTTGATTTATACTTGCAATATCTTCTACGCATAGCGGCTCAACTTTGCAATTGACGTTAGGGAAATTTTAAAAGTTTCCCTAACGTCAAAACCTGCGCACAAACACGGATTTTTAAACCTAATTTTTAGGCGTGAAACAAGAAATAAAGTACCCAAATTGATTATTATATTTTCTTTAATCAAGGCTAATTTTTCGAGAAATAATGGATTATTTAAGAAGAATTAAACGCTGAGTAAAGGGGATAGAATGATTAAGTTGGGTAGTTTATTTCTTGTTTCACGCCTTAATTCTCTCAAGCATCGTCTAATGAAATTTTTAATTGCTTTTATCCTCTGCTTATTTTGCAATTCATTCGAAACAGCCGCCATTTACACTGTTGCAAAACAAGATATCGCGACAACTTATCCCACAGTGATTTTACAAAAAAAACTAACGTACAAAGAGCGTGTTGTTCTGAAATATCTACAATTGAAAGCCGCTAAACCCAACAAAAGAACGCGCTTTTTGATTGCTGCCGCTATTCTTTTGGCCATCGGCATCGGGTTGACATTTGCCGCGCGTCAAACCAATCAATCGCAGCCCAAAAATGGGTTTGTGCCTTCAAATGAAGGCTGTCTGAAAACGGTCTTAGCGCTTGTTTCTTACGCTGCAAGCCTTGTCTTATTTATTGTTGCCTTAGCGACTTCCGTTTGATTTCCACGCATTAATCTCGATTTTTCGCATTTTTTACGCAAAAATGGCTTTTATACTTAGGGGTCCTCTTTTTTGTAAAATTTTACTTTTAACGACTCTTAATTTCCGTATGACTATTTTAATCCTATTTTTTCTAATTTTTAAAACACGTTTACAATGAAAATAATTATCACATATATGCTCCTTTTCCTCGCAAATTGCTTGGCGCCTGCGGCAATTTCTGTGACGGTTAATGCCAAAAATGGCGTTTCTCATTCCGTTATCCTTGCGCCTAAGAAATTGACTTATAA
>JAYUKJ010000301.1:0-4525 GCA_043764555.1 Saprospiraceae bacterium | reverse complement strand
GGAAAGACGAGCGCCGCAAACGCTTACCGTTGAAATGCGCCGATTCTAAGAAAATGTTCGTGGTTGTCGCCGAAACGCCCTCAGTTGGGTTGCCAATGACGCCCGCCATGCACATTCCTTCGTCGTTGCCGTCGCAAATCATCAAATCTTCGGCGTCCAATTTCACGGTTACGTAGTCGCCCGTTTCGTTCTTTTTCAAGGTTTGGAACGGCGTTCCCGTCGCCAAAGTCTTGACTGTTATTTGTTGTCCACCAATTTTATCGTAATCAAAAGCGTGAAGCGGTTGCCCCAATTCATGCAAAATAAAATTTGTCGCATCCACCACATTATTGATGCTGTTCACGCCAATCGCCGCGAGCAGCTGTTTCAACCAATCGGGCGAATCACCGATTTTGACACCCGAAATGCACACGCCCGAATAGCGCGGACATCCCTCAATATCTTCGACTTTAACGTTGATTTTCAACGAATTAGAATTCAATTCAAAAGCAGATACGTCGGGCATAACGACTTTTAAATCTTTATCCGACGTGATTTGCAAACGCGCCGCCAAGTCTTTCGCAACGCCCAAATGACACATGGCATCGGAGCGATTTGGCGTCAAACCGACTTCAAAAACGACGTCTTTTTCGATTTTAAACACGTCAATTGCAGGCGTTCCAATCGGCGTTTCCGCAGGCAAAACGATGATACCCGCGTGACTTTGACCAATGCCGAGTTCGTCTTCCGCGCACAACATTCCTTGCGACACCGCGCCTCGAATCTTTCCTTCTTTGATTTTCAATTCTTTACCATCCGCAAAATGCAAAACCGCCCCAATCGTTGCCACGCAGACCTTTTGACCCGCCGCCACATTCGGCGCACCACACACGATACTGAGGGGTCCTTCGGGCGCACCAATATCCACGGTCGTTAATGACAATTTATCAGCGTCGGGATGTTTTTCGCAAGTCAATACGTGACCAACGACGACGCCCGCGAGGTTGCCTTTGATGCCGCCGATGTGTTCCATGCCTTCCACTTCCAAGCCTAAATCGGTGAGGGTTTCGCCGACTTGTTCAGGTGTCAAAGCGTCGAGATTGATGTATTGTTTGAGCCAATTGAGAGAGACTATCATAAAAATTTTATATTTATATCACGGACTTGAGTCCGTAAACGCTTAAAATTCACGAGCTAAAGTCCGTGATACTTGAAAATGAGCCGCGAAAGTAGCCAAATAACGCGTGGTACAAAAGCAAAACGCAAAGTTCGATGTGAACTTTGCGTTTTTTTTCAAAAAAAATAGAATTATACTGCGTTTGACGCTTTTATACTGAGGAGTCCTAAAAATGAGTTAAAAACTTTCCAAAAGTTTTTTCACTCTGGAAAGTTGAAATGTTAATAAAAATGGGTACAAATTCTTAAAAATTATACCGCAAGGTTCCCCAAACATTTCTACCGCTCGCGTGGATGCCTGACGCAAAAACGCGGTATTGCGTATCTAAAATATTATCTATACCGACCTGAATCGTCAACCCTTTGGCCACTTCGCTACCGATGCGCAAATTGAGCGTCCACCAACTTGGCATTCCGTCTTTCGTGGCGTAGGCTTCGTTGTCTTCGGTGCCAATTCTGTAATCGGCGATGCGTTTCCACGCGCTAAAGTTGCTAAAAATTTCCGCATTTAGTTTGTTTTTAACGTAATTCACGCCAAATCTGCCGAAAGCGGGCGGTACGTGGTCAAGCGGTGTTGAGGCGGTTTTTTCGGTTGCCGCGACGGTTCCTTTGGTATAATTATACGTAGCATAAAAATTTAACCCCTCAGTAATTTGTCCTTTTAGCGTCAAACTTGTCCCCCAAATCGTCGCTTTTCCCTTGTTTTGTGGCGCAATAACACCACTTTTCACGCCGTCATAAGCGATGCTGTCTTGCCCATCATATAAAAATTTATCAACAACTATTGCGTTGTCAAAAGTCGTGTAATAAACAGTTCCTTCGATGCCAAAATTTTGTCCAAAATTTTTCGCCAAACCCAATTCTGTATTCCACGTGCGTTCGGGTTTCAAATCGGGATTTGGAACAGTGACTAAACCTTTTTTAGTATCAAAAATCTTTGTCAAATCGTCCACATTTGGCACGCGATAACCCGTTGAACCGAGCAGAGACGCTTTGAAATCGTTGGTTGGTGCGTAAATCAAACCGACATTGCCACTCCAGATTGCGTTATTTTGCTCGGTTTTGGTAAACGGAAATTTGTAAAAAGTTTGGCTGACAAACGTTGATTTCAAATTGGAAATACCCAAACGTAAACCGTCGTTTAGGGTGAATAATCTGTTGATTTTCCACGTGTGCGTCACGTAAACGGCGGCGTTCAGCATCGAATTCTCGCCGTCGGGATAGCGCGTTGACGCACCATTTGGCGTTTCTACGCCCGTTGCCACGGCCGTGGTGTAGGCGGTTGATTTGACGCGACTTTGCTGAAAATCAACGCCCGTTCTCACGTCATTTGCGCCAATTGTACGTTGAAAATCGAGATTTGCGCCGAAAACTTTTACTTTTTCCACACGACTTGTTCGATTGGCACTGCCAAAACCACGCGTGTTGCGGCTTTCTTCAATGTCCTGAAAATTAAAATTAAACGCTATGTTTTGGAAGAAAGCATCTTTATCCGTTTGCTTCGCATCGAAGGCAGTCATCAAGCGTTTTTGAGGTCCATAATACCATTCCGCTTGGTTGAGTCCCGTGCCTTTCGGGTCAGTCAAACGGTCATAACGCGGCACATTTGATGAATTTGACAGCTGGACATTTAAGCCGAACGTCAACTTATTCGTTGCTTTAAAAGCCAATTTTTGCAATACGTCATATTGCGTGTAGCCATTGAATTTTTGCAGATAAATATCATCGTTTTGAACCAGCGAATCCTTTCCGTTAATGCGTTCGACGTACTGTTTTCGTAAGCCCCAAAGTGTGTCCAAAGTCTGCGTTTTTGTTCCCATTCTGACATCTCCAAAATTACTGTAATTAATGGAAGACAACCACGCAAGGCGTTTTCCACCAAGATTAAAGTCTAAATGACCCGTTTTTTCATTATTTGCCGAAGAATAGCGCGTAAAAGCCGAACCGTTAAAAATAGTCCCCCCCTCAGTATTTTCGCTAAATTTTGGGTTTTTAGTATGAAAGTGAACCACGCCGCCCAAAGCATCTGAGCCATAAACCGTCGAGGCAGGACCAAAAATAATCTCGGCACGTTCCAACATATTTTGGTCAACCGTAATCACATTTTGCAAATGTCCGCCGCGGTAAATCAAATTGTTCAAACGAACACCGTCCACAACGAGCAACACGCGGCTCGCTTCAAAACCACGCAAAATTGGACTACTACCGCCTTGCTGACTTTTTTGAACCATTACCAAACCCGTGGCGGCGAGCATATCACCCGCGTTTTGAGCGTTCAATAAGCTAATTTCTTTTGCCGAAATAGACCGAATTTGTTGCGCAACGGTGCGTTTTGATTCGGCTACTTTATTGGCCGAAATGACAATTTCGTTCAAGTCAATAGCCTTAGACAAAGTGTCCGTTTGCGCAGCTAATTGATTGAAAATAAATAAGATAAATATGATAAAAATTAAATTTTTCATTATTTTAAATAAGATTAATCCGCAAACGACCTTGGTCATGTGCAGTAATGCGATGGATAGGCACAGGCGATACGAACCGCTTGTAACACATTTTTTATGATATGAAAATTACTGTTTTGCTACGCCCAAAAGGCGGATTTCACGCGTTCGGCGGCGGCGTGTCAGTTGGCATAAAATGAGGTAAGAAAAAGTGGTTTTTGTACCAAAAAATGCTTCTAAAACGGTTGGATACTGAGGGGTCCGTTTTTTGGTTTTTTTCCAAAGGAAAATAAAAATCTTTTATCAATAATTGAAAACAAAAATTTGTTTTATGTTGATAATCATTGTTTTGTGAATTATTCTTTAAAATTAAATCGTGAAATTCTGTCATTAAACGCGTTTCTGTTGCGTCATCAAAACAATAAATTTCTACGGAATCGCCTTTCATTTCAGAGCGAACGACATCGTAATATTTGCCATTGTGTCTAAATTCTTTTTTAAAAATATTTACTTCATTTTTAGAAAAAACAAAACGGACTAAATTCTCTTCACTGATTTCCGCCAATTCTACACGCACCGATTGCCGCCATTCCGCGCGAATAGCTTGAAAGGCTGCCATGAAACCGATGAGATTATACACGACGAGCAGCAATAAGGTGGAGAGAATGATGGATTTTTTCATAAGTATTAAGAAACAAGTTCTATTTTCGCCGCTAAAATAGGACGATTTTGCATCTCGAGACAATAAAATTAACAAATTTCAAGAATTATGAGTCGGCTAACTTGACGTTTAGTCCCGAACTCAACGCGTTTGTCGGACTGAACGGGACGGGAAAAACCAACCTTTTGGACGCCATTTACTACGCTTGTATGTGTAAAAGTTACTTTTTACCCTTAGATTCGGACGTTATACTGAGGGGTGCCGATTT
>JAYUKJ010000300.1:0-4526 GCA_043764555.1 Saprospiraceae bacterium | reverse complement strand
CAGGTTCAATTGCCGTGAATGCCATGACAGCGGGTCAAACCTTCACGAAGGAAATCACGGTCAGTACGGCGGATGTCACCGCTGCGCTCACAAAAGCGGGCGGTAGTGCGTCGTCAGTAAAAAAAGCCGTGATTACGGGTTTTGATTTAACCATTGACGGTGCCGCAACCTGGTCTTTTGCGGACGTTACGTCGGGCGAAGTGTTTTTGGATGGTACGTCAATTGGGACATTGCCAGCTGGTGCAACAACCAAAACCGTAGCCTTAGTGATTCCCGCTAACCAAGCTGATGTGAAAGCATCCTTTTTGAAACCAACGGGATTTGTCCTAAAATTGACAATGGTTGCCAAAAATGCAACGACTGCTTCAACCATGACAGGTACTTTGAAAACCAAAATTGATTTGAGTCTTTAATGTCTTTATGCTGAACGGGGTCTCTTTTTTGTACAAAGCTGATGGTTGACAGCTAACTTAAAGCTGCGCCAAAATCTTAGTTTTCATCTGCGAAAACTCTTCTTCCGACAAAATGCCCGCATCTTTCAGTTCCGACAATTTCTTCAATTTTGTCACCAAATCTTCGGGATTATCGACGCGCGCCGCCGTTTCTTTCGCGGCTTGCTTGCCGTTTTTGAGTTCTTCTTCGTATTTTTTCTTCGCGGTACGCATATCAAAATCCTCTAAAGTACCACCTTTTGAGAAGTGATTGGCCACCACTTGACCCAAAGCGTAGGTCGAAGCCGCCGACAAAGCGGGCATCGTAAACTCGCCAATCAAAGTCCCAACGCCTGGGATTGCTTTGATAAGACTCGCCCCGACGCGCGCAAGACCGCCACCCGCGAGCGCCGCAATCACGTTGCGCCCCAAAGAATCGGCGAAACCGACGCGGTAAACGGTCGCGAGTTGGCGCAACATATTGAGTTGAACGGCGGAAACGGCCGCAAAATCGGCAAGCGGAATCGGCAATAAAGCGGCACTTGCGGCAAAAGCCAAGTGGTTGCGGATAATATCGTCGGCGCGGTGTTGTTTTTCTTCTTGATTCATGTTAGGAGAATTTTGAGTAAATAATTGAAATTCAGCGACCACCAAGTCTTTGAGAATTTTCATAGCTACGGGTTTAATAATCGAAATTTTATTCATTTTTAATTCCTTGTTTTGACTATCAACCTAACTGAAAGGTAACGCGCTAAGTTCCAAAGCACGGAGAATAAACGACGAAATTCTATGACTTACCGACGAAGATTTCAAATTCCAGATTTCAAATTCCAGATTTCAAATTCCAAATTTCAAATTCCAAATTTTTGGTTCAAATTCCAAACTCCAAATTTTTGGTTCAGGTATTGGAATTTGGAATCTGAAATTTGAAATCCTTCATTGCGTTAAGCCGCGTACCAACACCAATTTGAAGTCAAAACCACGCATTTCGGTCGTTAATTCAAGCAGCGAATCGGCTTGACTTAGAATACCAAATTCTATTTTAGGTTGCGAATTTTTCACAATTTTTTCTTTTTTTACGTCAAACGGCGTGGTTTCATCCGTCGTTGCCTCATTAAAATTAGTTGTCAAATTGCCATTATTAAAGTCAAAATAAATACGTTCCAAAGACGGCGCGGGTTGCCCGTTTAGCTCTGCGTATTTGAGTTCCCAACGCCCGTTGAGGCTTATTTTTTTTGAATCATCGCCGTTGCACGCTATCAAGCTGATGAGGGCGATAATTAGAAAAAGTTGTGTGATTTTCATACTTCTATGTTATTTTTTACGAATGTTTGTTCCAAAATATTTGCAAAGCTATATAATTTCTAAAAAAATGAAACCTTTCGACATCAAATATCCGCTTTCGTGCGTTTTTAAAAGACAATTGCCGCTATTTTAGGACCCCTCAGTATAAAACCCATTTTGATTCTTTTTACTCATTTATAATTTTCTTGTAAATTTATACAAAACAAAAAGTTAACGTTTCTATCAATAAGTAGATTTTCATTTTTCATCGTACATTCACCCAATAATTCACCACCTTATTTAAGGATAAACAGGAGAGGAGGAACAATAGAAGAAATGGAGAATTTAAAGATTTAAGATGCAATAAGTTGATAATCAACCGCTTGCAAAACTAAATTTCACACTTTAATTTGCTTTTCTATACTTTAAACATCTTTTTTACGTTGTACTTTAGGACTTTTTTTACAAACTATTTTTAATAAAATCTATTATTTCATCTACAAAAACCAGTATTTTCATTATGAAAAACACCGTACAAAACCTCCTTTTAGTCGCTTTTATTTGCGTTTTTGGCGCCACTCAAGCCAACGCACAAGCCTGTACGCCCAATGCACTCTATCGTGATTCAACAGTCGGCGTCTATCCTTCGCCCGTAACTGCGACGAATCCAAACGGCGGTATTACGAGAGCTGCTTGCATCGGCAAGCCTTACAGTTTCGTTTTTACCGTTAAAATATCGGACACAATCGTGGTTCAAGGACAACGTGTGCCGTTAGACAGCTTGACGATGGCCACAACGGGCGCCGTTTCGGGTATGCCGACGGGTTTGACATACGCTTGTAATCCAGGAAATTGTGTATTCAAAAAAAATACCACGGGTTGCGTTATCATTCAAGGAACGCCCGCTGCAAACAATACGGTTAAATCGTATCCATTGACCATTTCGGGCAAGGCATT
Source organism: Saprospiraceae bacterium (assembly GCA_043764555.1). GTDB lineage: Bacteria > Bacteroidota > Bacteroidia > Chitinophagales > Saprospiraceae > JAAFJT01. Next base: position 1,854 of record JAYUKJ010000300.1, on the reverse strand, counting down.
CTCTTCGGCGATTTCGCTTTTCTTTCCCAATGGTTACCCCGCCGACTTTCCGGGCGCTTTGTTTCCCGGTGAATACAATTTGAAATTATTGCCAACAAACGACCCTGGCTGCGTGTCGGCGACGAATGATTTGACCGAAGTGAGCAATTTCGCGGCGTTTCCAAATCCGACGAACGGCAAGACAATTATCACAATTGAATCAACTGTGCGCGGTAATTTTGAATTTTCGTTGTCAAATTTAATGGGGCAACGCCTTGAAACACGTATGCTTAACGTTCAGGTGGGAACAAATGCGTTTGAATTCGACGTAAGCCGCTTGCCGAATGGCATTTATATGTATGCCTTGACAAAAGGCAGCCGCGTTGTCTCTAACAAATTGATTGTCAACCATTAAGCTGCGCCAATAACCATTTTTAGGACCCCTCAGTATATTTACTGTTTTTGGGGTTGAAATGGTTTTAAGGCACTGTTTAAATGCTTCAATACGCCCATTGTCGATGCTGTCGAAGATGGGCGTAATTTTTTTGTTTGTGAATGAAATGTAAAAGTAAAAAATAAAATACCCTAATTAGGGTATTTTTAACTTAATTTCAATTTAAAACAGCTTAAAAATGAACCTTTTTTTACGAGAAAAATGCTTGTAACTTGTTGATAATCAATACTTACAGCTTTAGTTTCGTCCGAGAAATCCCAAATAGTGTAATTTTTTACACGGTCACACTATTGCACCTTTGTATCATCAAAGAAAGCAGAGCGGTCGGATAGAGGCGAAAGACAGAAAACACCGTTCGGTTATTGGAGATAATTTTTTAAGAAATAAAGGTTTAAAGCGTAAAATGGGCAATCCGAATAGGGTTGCCCATTTTTTTTAGTTGCCAAATTTAAAAAAAATAGGACCCCTCAGTATTTTGGCTATTTTGGCGATAAATTTGTTTTTTCAAATCCTTTATTTATCTTCGCTGAAATTCATTGCTTTAACGAAAAGCATTCATCACTTAATTTAAACTTTTATTTATGAAGACAAAGGAAGAAATAGTCAATAATTGGCTTCCCCGCTACACGGGTACACCCGTGAATGAGTTTGGAAAATACATTATTTTAGTGAATTTTTCTAATTACGTCCAGATGTTTGCCGACCAACACAACGTCTTTGTGCGCGGCGAAAATCGCCCGATGATGTCCGCAACGAGTGGCGACATAACGATTATTAACTTCGGAATGGGCAGCCCAAATGCGGCGACAATCATGGATTTATTGACGGCAATCAATCCCAAAGCTGTACTTTTTCTCGGAAAATGCGGCGGTCTTAGGCATGATAAGAACAAGGTGGGCGATTTGATTTTACCGATTGCCGCCGTGCGTGGCGAAGGAACGTCAAACGATTATTTGCCGCCCGAAGTACCAGCTTTGCCCGCTTTTGCGCTCCAAAAAGCAATTTCCACGACAATTCGAGAATACGAGCAGGATTATTGGACGGGAACGGTTTACACCACAAATCGCCGCGTTTGGGAATGGGATGAAGTATTTAAAGAATATCTTCGCAAAATCCGCTGCATGGCTGTCGATATGGAAACCGCGACAATTTTTACGGTCGGTTTCAAAAACCACATTCCGACGGGCGCTTTGCTTTTGGTGAGTGACATTCCGATGATTCCCGAGGGTGTGAAAACGGAAGACAACGACAAAAAAGTGACGGTAGATTACGCAAGTCAGCACCTGAAAATGGGCATCGATTCGCTTAAAAAACTTATGACGGGCGCACAAACGGTCAGGCATTTGAGGTTTTGAAAATGGACAAATTTAAAAAAGTCTCGTTGAGTGATTCAACGAGACTTTTTTAATTTGGCATGACTC
>JAYUKJ010000299.1:0-4526 GCA_043764555.1 Saprospiraceae bacterium | reverse complement strand
TCCTTTTTTCTGCGCTCACTATACGAGCGGATTCTGCAATGCATTGGCGGGACTTTGTATCGATAGACTTCGGTTACTTTGACATTAATCAAAAATGTATTCATTAACGCGCTCACTTCTTCATCGTGAAAAGCCCCGGCTGCCATCTTTTTGCAAGGTCCACACCACGTTGTATAGACGTCAACAAAAATAAATTTCCGTTGAGCAGCCGCCATTTTTTTAGCCGTTTTAAAGTCCTCTTTTATGAAATTCACTTCGCTATTTGATTGATTATCAATATTTTCTGAGACATTGACACTTTTTTTAGGCGGCGTTAGAGTTGCTGTGTCGGAGGTTGTAATCGTGTTTTCTTGAAGCGTGTCAACCGATTTTATGAAATTATATTCTTCCCAAAAGGAGTCGTCGAAATTGGTGATTTTATTGCCCAACGATTTGTACATCTCCACGATGCCTTCGGATTGGGCAAAATAGAGATTTTCGTCGCCTTTTTTCGTTGTTTCACGGCAAAACAGCTGCATTAAAGCGGGTTCGGTGGCGTAGTTTTTATCTAAATTTTTGAAAAAAGATTTGAGTAGCTTGTTGGCATCCAAGGCTTTAACCGTAAATTCGGCTAAAGAAATATCAGTTGCTTTTAGGGCGACACTAATCTTTTTTTCTTTATTCAAATCGTTCACGGCAAGTTTAACGGTCGCATAACCGATTGACGAAAAGGTCAATGTGTCTTCAAGCCTTTCTTGCGGAATTTTGATAATAAAGACCCCTAATTCGTTGGTAGAAGTACCGATTGAATGGGCGGGAAATCCAATATTGACGTAAGGAACGCCGCTTTGCGTAAGGCTGTCAACGACCGTTCCTTGAATCGTTAATGTGTTGATTTGCGCGCTCATTGCGGATAGATTCAAGTATAAAAAGCAGTAGAATAGGTGTTTTTTCATCTCAATTTTGTTTTTAAACGTTTTTGCAAAGGTAAATTAGACCCCTCAGTATAAAACCCAAAAAAGCCAATTAGCGACGTGCTAATTGGCTTTTTTGGGTTGTATACTGAGGGGTCCTAATTCTGTATGACTATTGACCAATGACTTTTTTATTTCACAAACGTGTATAAATATTCGCCCGGAAATTCTTCATAAACGCCTGACAAAACGACTTTTCCGTGCGACAAACCGACGAGTTTTACGGCGTCGTCGAGGCTCGCCACTTTTTGGTCGTTGATGTGCGTAATGACGAAACCGATTTCCATATTTTTACTTTCAATCAAACTGCCGTGCGAAATACCGACGACTTTCACGCCGTGCGTGCCGAGTTTGCGGGACTCTTGTTGCGTCAATGGGCGAATGTCGGCGATGCCAATTTTCTTGAAGGCTTCGAGGCTGCCGTCAAATTTTTCGGTCGTTATCAATGCCGTCGTATTGCTTTTGTTGCGGAGCATAATGCTCGCAATTGCGCGTTGTCCCTTGCGGAAATACTCGATTTTGACGGTTTCTCCCGGACCATGACGGGCAACTTGTTCCAACAGTTCAGCTTTGTTTTTAATCTTCATGCCGTCGATGCTCATAATCACGTCGTCGCGTTTCATACCCGCTTCTTCGGCGGCGCTTTTTTCATTTATTTTGTAAACAAAAACGCCATTCATCGAATTATAACCCGCCGCACGCGCTTGCGAAACGGATAAATCATTGATTTCGACGCCCAAAAAGCCACGCTGCACAACGCCGTAATTTTTCAAATCGCGAATGATTTTCATCGCCAAATTGGTTGGTATGGCGAAAGAATAACCTTCGTAACGGCCTGATTTTGTGATGATTGCGGTGTTGATGCCCACTAATTCACCGTTTGTGTTGACCAAAGCGCCGCCCGAGTTGCCTGGATTGACGGCGGCGTCGGTTTGAATAAAGGACTCAATCGAATAACTATCTTCCAATATATTAATGCTGCGGCCTTTTGCCGACACAATGCCCGCCGTAACGGTCGATTCCAAGTTGAAAGGATTGCCAACCGCCAAGACCCATTCGCCGACTTTAATGCTGTCCGAATTGCCGAAACGCACGGCTTCCAAGCCTTGTGCATCGACTTTTAGCAACGCCAAATCCGTTGAAGGGTCGGTGCCAATGACTTTTGCCGTGAACTCGCGTTTGTCGTCGAGCGTCACCTGAATGTCGCTCGCATCGGCAACGACATGATTATTTGTTACGATATATCCGTCTTTTGAAATGATAACGCCCGAGCCAGACGACGCACCGGGCGCGCCGTCGTTCCAAAAGTTATCGCCCGAACCCGTTGTAATTGCCTTAATATTGACAACCGACGGCGTGATAACTTCGGCACCCGCAATAAAATTGGTCGGTGCGCTCGATACAAAATTGCGTTGAAGGCGACCACTCAGCACAAAATCGTCGAAGTTGGCGTAGCGTGCGTTTGCCCCGTCGCGGATAACAATTTCACGGGGCGATTCAAAATAACGCAATGCGCTCACCGTTGCGACGGCCGTAAGGGCAGAAGCGCCGATGGCCATAAGAATAAGTTTGCTATTTACAGTAAGTTTCATATTGTGTGCAGTTAGAATATCTTTATTTTTAATAGATAAAATCCTGAGGTTAAAAGGCTTAGAAATGATTGATATACTGAGGGGGCCTTGTGTAGCGTTTGTTTGATACTTTTTTATAATCGTAAAGTAAGTGTTAAATTATGGTTTTGCAAAACAATTATTAGTTTTTTTTGTCCACTTTTTAAGATTCATTATTTCATTTCGATGCATTGTCGAGAGAACGAATTAAAATTGCACTTGTTATTTAAAAACGGTCGGTTTTTTCGTTTTGACCGCTTTTTGACGCGACTAATACGTATCGGGTCACGCTTCAAAGTGCAAAAATATTTCCAATTTAGTTTATTACGCAATAAAATCAATAAAATCGTGAAAATTCCTTTTTTTAAATACCAAGGCACGGGCAATGACTTCGTGATGATTGACCAACGGCAGCAACAATTTCTTAAAAAAACGGACGTTGAAACAATAAATCACCTTTGCGACCGTCGGTTTGGCATCGGTGCGGACGGCTTGATTTTGTTGGAAAATCCCGAAAAAGGCGTTTATACTGAGGGGTCCTCTTTTGATTTTCAAATGATTTATTTTAACGCCGACGGGCGTGAAAGCTCGATGTGCGGCAATGGTGGACGTTGCCTCGTGGCGTTTGCCAATTATTTGCAAGTGTTTGATAATCAATGTGTTTTCAACGCTATCGATGGTTTGCACGACGCTAAAGTACGCGTTGACGGTTGGGTTGAATTGAAAATGATAGACGTGAATCAAGTAGAAATTGGAAAAGATTATTACCTTTTGAATACAGGTTCGCCACATTTTGTCGTTTTTGTTGAAGATTTGACCGACATCAATGTCTATGAAAATGGGCGTGAAATTCGATACTCCGAGCGGTTTCATAAAGAAGGCGTCAACGTGAATTTTGTTGAAATAAAGAAAGACGGCAGCCTCGAAGTAGCGACTTACGAACGCGGCGTGGAAGCCGAAACTTTTTCGTGCGGAACGGGCGTTACGGCGGCGGCGATTGCTTTTGCGCTAAAAAAAGCACTTGTTTTTGAAGAAAAAATCGCATTATCAGTGCCGATTTTGACAAAAGGTGGTAACTTGGAGGTGCGTTTGCAGCGCACTGCTGAATCGGGTTTTCAAGACCTGTGGTTGTGTGGTCCTGCTGTTCAAGCGTTTCAAGGAGAAGTCAATATAGCAGACAGCTAATAACTGTTAATTTTCAAGCCTTTACACATATGTATTTTTTTAATTAATTAAAAATATGAATCAACCGCAGACATATTATTCGCCCTTGTACCGAAATTTTCGCGCTATCGAAGCGGGCGAGTTTCGGAAGCTCGTGTATTTTTATGAGCGGAACGAAAAAGAGATTTCAAAACTGGAATTTGCGGAATATTTTGAATTATTGGTCACTTACACCAACGCGCTTTTTGAAATTGCGGCCCATCAAAAGCATTTATTGATGGCGGATGTGGTGATTGAGTTGTCGTTCATGGAAAACATTACGGAAATTGGTGGGCAAGAGATTTTTCAGGCAACTTTGTTTCAAAAAGCGGCATCGTATTACAATTTATTTGATTTTCCGAAGGCAATTTATGTGCTTTCTGAATTGATTAAAATCAATCCGAATGACCCTGAAGTTGCGGAGTTTTTGGAGCGTTGCTTGCGTAAAAATCGGCCACAATTGATTCGACACACGCGGGCGCTGTCGATTTTTGTCTTTTTGACGTCGGCTCTGATTATCTGCATTGAGGCTTTAGTGATTCGCAATTTTTTTACGGAATACACGTCTATCTTTGAGTTAACGCGCAATAGTTTATTTGTTTTAGGCTTTGTAATCCTCATTGGTGGCGAATTTATTCAACGATTTAAAGCTAAAAAAGACGTTTTGAATTTGATTGATTCTGCTAAAAAACTAAAAAATAAGGTGAAATACTGAGGGGTCTTTATTTTTTTGTTCATGGGTTTGAGCTTATTCGTTTTT
>JAYUKJ010000298.1:0-4527 GCA_043764555.1 Saprospiraceae bacterium | reverse complement strand
ACTAATTAAAATGCCTTGCAAATTGATTTTGCAAGGCATTTTTTTTATGCTCTATTTTTTATATTTCCCCAATTTAAGACCCCTCAGTATAAAAGTAGTTCTCAATGAAAAAGCGTACTCCACGGTCGTGAAATACGCTTTTTTTCATACTTAAAAAACAATAAAAATCGCTTTTTTTTTAATTGATTTTAAAAGCAACTTTCGTTTTTTCCCACGACAAAACGACTTCCGAAGCCTTTACATCGAACGTCATGCGCTCCGTAACGGCGTCCGTTTTGCTCGATTTTACCTTCACGCGCAGGGCATCTTTCTTGGCCGAATAATCGTAAGAACCCCATTGTTTGGAGTCGCTGTTGAAAATAATTGTCCATTCGCCGTCCTTCGCAGGAATCGTAAAGAAGCCATATTTGCCCGCTTTCAAGACTTTTCCTTCAATTTTCACGTCTTTATCCACCTCAAAAGACGTTGCACCGTTAGCACCTGTGCGCCAAACTTCGCCGAAAGGCACAAGCGCGCCGAAAATTTCGCGCCCTTTCACCGCAGGTTGCGCGTAGTTAATTGTGACGGTTGCCGCGCCGATTTTACCAGTTGCCGTTGCGGCGGGACTTGCGGCGGCTTTCTTTTCTTGCGCCATCAAAGTCGTTGCAAATAGCGCCATTACGCTAAAAATAAATAGCTTTTTCATGTTAAAACTGCTTTAAAAATTTGAAAATAAACTGAATAAAAATGAATTAATAAACAAAGACATTGATTTGTTTTTAAAGAATAAAACTATTCTAACTTACTTCGTCCAACAGCTTTAAAACCGACTCATACGACTTGCCAACAGCCGCCGACAGCGACATTTCGCAGGGTTTTGCCGACGAATAATAGCCATCATAAACGGCTTCATTGACTTCGTTTGCTTCAATTTTCGTTGCCGCTTCCGTCAATTTTGGATAATAAAAACCCCTATCGCCCGCCATGCCGCAACAACCCGAAAAGGTCGGAATATGGGCTTTTTCCGCGCAAAATCTACCAATTTTTTGAATTTTTGGCAGCAAGCCCATTTTGGAAACGCTGCAAACGGGATGAAAAACAATTGATTTTTTCTTATTTTTTATCGTCAAACGCGGCAATAAAACATCGGCCGCAAAATCAATGGAATCCATTATTTTTAAGGCATCAAAACGCAGTTTATTCTCCTCCGTCAAATACGGCCGACTCGTTTGAAAGGAATGCGTACAACTCGTCACGTCCATCACAATCGGAATTTTGGACCCCTCAGTATAAAGCCACATTTTCTCCATTGTGGCGTTTGCCGTCAATTTATAAGCATCCGTAAAACCTTTGGAACTGAATATTTGTCCGCAACAAACACCACTTAACTCGTTGGTAGTCAAGAGTTTAACGTTGGCTTTTTTGCAAACAGAATTAAATGTGTCAAAAATATCGCCGCCCATCATGCGTGAAATGCACGACGAGAAATAAAAGGCTTTCAGTGCTTCGGGCGAATAAATTCGCCCGTTATCGATGTCCGTTCCCTCATTAATAGCGGGCGAATTTATTCGCCCGATGTGTTGACCATCCGCAATTAATTCGCTTGTTAATTTGCTATTTATTTTAATTTTTAATTTATAATTTTTAATTTTAAGAGACGGCGGGCGCCCAATCTCGGCTGTCCACAAAGGAAATTCGGGAACAACTTTTTTGACCGTCAAAGTCAAAGTTTTCATAAAATTTTTACCTAAAACGGCGTTAAAAACGAAGCCTGATTTCAAGGCAAAACGCGCTGAACCTTCCAAAAATTTAAAATTTTTCGCCACAAAAACGGCGGTTTTATTCGCCGAAACCGAATGATTTTCACGCCGCAAACGCTTAATTAATTCGCCCGTATTGATGTCAACGGGGCAATCCGTCGCGCACATTCCGTCAACGGCGCAAGTGTCCATGCCGTCAAACTGAAAGTCATGTAAAATTTCTTTATGCGTTTTCAATTGATTATCAGCTTCTAAGCGTTTCAAAGCGCGGCGAATGCCAATGCGCTGCCGCGGCGTCATCGTAAAATCGCGGCTCGGACAACGGCGCTCGCAATAGCCACATTCGACGCATTTATCGACCTCTTCTTCGACGGCGGGCATGATTTTCAAATTAGATAAATGCAGATTTTTATCCTGCGTAATTATCACATCGGGATTCAATAAATAATTGGGGTCAACGAGCGTTTTCAGCTGCTTCATAATCCCAAAAGCCGCGCTCCCCCACTCTGCTTCCACGTAAGGCGCGACCGCCCGACCCGTGCCGTGTTCCGCTTTTAAGGCACCTTTATATTTATCTAAAACCAAAGAAAACAGCGCGTCGTTGAACAATTTAAAGCGATTTATTTCTTTTTCGGTCGAAAAATCTTGGGCAATGCAAAAGTGCAAATTGCCATCTTTGGCGTGTCCGAAAATGATGCCGTCGGGATAATTAAACTGCTTAAACAACGCCTGAACGTCAACGATTGCTTCGCCCAAACGCGCAACGGGAAACGTCAAATCTTCCAACATTGTCGCCGTTCCCGACGCTCGAACCGACGCCACAGACGGATACATTCCCTTCCGAATCTTCCAAAAAGCGGCTTGTTCGTACCCATTTTGCGTGAAATTTGCCTTTTCCAACAAGTCTAAGCCATCAATGACGGCTTTTGCTTTTTCAAATTTTTCAAAAAGGGACCCCTCAGTATCCGACTGAAATTCGCACAAAATAGCGGCTGCTTCGTCGGGTAAAGTCCTTAAAATCGGCGGCACATCCGCCCGATTTTCGACCGAACGCAAGGCGGGTCGGTCCATAAATTCCAACGCTTCGGCGCCCAATTTTGTCAAAGCATCGATGGATTGACACGCGATTTCGGGATTTTTGAAATACAACATTCCCGTAATTTTATGCGGCAAATCGGGCAACGTTTCCAAAACTGCTTCCGCAATAAAACCCAAAGTTCCTTCCGCACCGATGAGCAAATGCGCCAAAATATCCAACGGATGTTCGTAGTCCAAAAACGCGTTTAAACCGTAACCCGTCGTATTTTTTTGCTTGTATTTAGCGCGAATTAATTCAGTTAAATCAGCATCATCTAAAACTGACTGTCGCAAGGTTTTAATGCCTTCCGAAATGCCGTTTTCTTCCGTCAAAAAGCGCTCATAATCGGCTTTATTTTCCGTTGAAAACAGGTGTCCATTGGGTAAAATAAATTTAATAAATTTCAAGGTGTGATAGGAATTATGCTGCACGCCGCAACACATTCCGCTTGAATTATTGGACAAAATTCCGCCCATCATGGCCGCCGTAATACTCGCGGGGTCGGGTCCCATTTTGCGCCCATATTTCTTCAAAGACACATTCACATTTGCACCAATAACGGCGGGTTCAACGCGCACCGTTTTGCCTTCATTTTCGGGTTTAATAGACCGCCAATGACGGCTCAAATCAACCAAAATACCGTCCGTCACGGCTTGCCCCGACAAGCTCGTGCCACCCGCTCTAAAGGTCAAATTGACGTTATTTTCGCGCGAAAAAGCGAATAATTGCTGGATTTCTGCCGTAGAAATGGGCATCACAACGGCTTTCGGAACGAGGTAAAAATGGCTCGCGTCACTCGCAAAAGCGTAGCGGTCAATGAGGCGCGTTTTGATGCGCTCGACGGGCAAAATTTGTTGTAATTTAAGGTTTAAATCCATTAAAACAATGATGAATAATTAATGATGACTGATGAATTCTGTCGCAAATTTAGCGCTTTTTATTTTGTATTATTTAACGTTTCAACATTAAACCTTTTGATTTTTAAATGTTCCAAATAGCAAATAATTAAACCGTTTTTATAGCTTTTAATGCAATTTACGGATGTTACGCACCGTCCCGTTAGGGACGGAATATTTGTTGCCGCCGGTTGAAATCGGTGGTTACAAATATAGCGTCCCTAACGGGACGGCAAGGCTGCGTAGTATCAGTAATTTATTCTGAAGATAGAATTTTTGAGAATCATAATTCAAGTATAATTCAAGTATAATTCAAGTATTTATAAAAATTTCAACATATGAAAGCAGCCAATTTTATCAGTCAACGCCTCGGTTTTTCCAACGCACAAGCCGCGGCGATTCAGCAAATGGGCGTTGTTCCTTTTTTGAAAAAAAGTTTTGAAGGACCCCTCAGTATAAGCACGCCAAAATTCATGGAAGACGCGCCAAAAACCCGCGGAGAGTACCGCGATTTGCGTAAAATGGACGAATTAGCAAAGAAAAAAGCCATCGTTACGGAGAACTTACGCGTGGCGGGTTTATCTCACGCATGGGTCGAAAATATGCACACTAACGCGTTCCCATTGCGGGAAAAAATGACTTTTTTTTGGCACAATCACTTCGTTTCGAGCTTCAAAAAAACGAAAATTAGTTGGGCCATGTGGCAGCAAAATCAGCTCTTTCGCACCTTCGCTTTTGGGAATTATCGAGAATTAACCCGCCAAATTTTGACCGATAACGCCATGATTGTTTATCTCGATAATACGCAAAACAG
>JAYUKJ010000297.1:0-1361 GCA_043764555.1 Saprospiraceae bacterium | reverse complement strand
AATACGTCTCAAACGCCCCTTTTAGCTTGGATTTGAACCTTAGCGCGGTCTTCAAACGCCGATTTACGGCAGGTGTGTCCTATCGCTACGGCGAATCGGGTGGGGCAGGGGACTCCATTGACGCGCTCGCTTTTTTCCAAATTTCGGATAAGTTGGGCATCGGCGCGGCCTACGATTTCACGATTTCGGGCCTTCGCACCCACACCACAGGGACAATTGAGGCCATGATGCGCTACGATTTTTCGCCGAGCCTCAAAAGTCAAATCTTGAAAAAAGGCGTTGACCCTAATCGGTTGAGCAACCCGAGGTTCTTCTTTTAGTTTTTTGTTGCACACAGCGTTCACAGAGGACACAGAGTTTTAAAACCTACTTACACGGTTTACGGGCTTCCGTTGAAGGACGGGACAAGTTGTTTTTTGCTACGCTCAAAAGACGCCCGCTAAGTAAATCTATCGGGCGACGTTGTTTTTTGTTAAAAAATTGAAGATTTTTTAACAAAAAACAACGCCGCCCCTTAAAATCCCTGTTTCGCACGCCTTTAGAGCGTAGCGAGAAACAGTGCGTAAATTTGCAAAACAGTTTCTAAAACTCTGTGTCCTCCGTGAACGCCGTGTGCAACAAAAACTAAAAAAGCGGTGTGCAACTCACACTTATAACTTATCACTTATAACTTATCACTTCTTACAAATGACACGTTGCCAAAAACTATACAGTTTAGTGATTTTTTCGGCGATTTATGGGCCGAATTTTATGAGCGCACAGAAGCTCTCGGTGTCCGACGCGCCACCGCCTCAAAGGGACGTTGCGGCGCGTAATGCTGCCGTCACGCTCGTCAACGAACGGACGATAAACACGCGGCAATTGGAGTTCAGTCCCGCGTTTTTTGAGGATGGGATTGTCTTTATTTCGAGCCAAAAACCGTTGTCGAAAGAAAAGATTTTTGATGCGCGGATTGAGTCGGGTACGATGTCCATTTTTTTGGCACGACGCGACCAAAACGGGCAATTGGAAAAACCCGAAGCCTTCGCTAGTTCCCTCGTCAGTGCGCTGCACGAAGGGCCGTTGACGTTCGACAAATCGGCCAATAATGTCTATTTTTCACGCAATAACAGTGAAAATAACGGCAAAACGGCCAAATATACTGAGGGGGTCTCCCGTCTAAAAATTTACACGGCGAAGCGTCAAGGCGAAACAAATTGGGGTCTGCCGACCGAATTATCGTTCGACGAAGACAACAGCGACGCTTGTCATCCGAGCATTTCGGACGATGGCGAGAAGCTCTATTTTGCCTCAAATCGCACGGGCGGATATGGTGGAATGGACATATATGTTTGTGAGCGTACCAAAACGGGTTGGGGCAA
>JAYUKJ010000296.1:0-16530 GCA_043764555.1 Saprospiraceae bacterium | reverse complement strand
AAAGGGCGCAACACAGGCTTGGCTTGGAAAGGTAGCACCGTTTCGTTCGGCACTTTCGCGCTCAAATCAACGATGGCAGTCCGTATTACGAACCGTCAGATTGAATCAGCACGTATTGCGATCACACGTTTTATGAAACGTGAAGGTAAGGTTTGGTGCTTAATTTTCCCTGATAAACCAGTAACGGCAAAACCTGCCGAAGTACGTATGGGTAAAGGTAAAGGCGCACTCGACCATTGGGTAGCACAGGTACAGCCAGGCAGAATCATCTTTGAGATTGACGGTGTAACTGATGAAGTAGCCCGCGAAGCCCTCAGATTAGGCGCACAAAAATTGCCTTGTTTGACAAAAACCGTTACACGTACCGATTACGTTGCGGAATAAATCAGAAGTTTAGTGTTTGGTTTGCAGCGTTTTAGTTTAAAACGAATAAGCCTACACGCCAAACGATTAAAATTTATAATAAAAAATGGCAAGCGAAAAAAGTACGTGGCACGAAATGACGGAAGAAGCACTCGAATCACAATTGGCAACACTGGAGGCAGATGGTCAAAAAATGAAGTTTGAGCAAGCAATTCGCGGCATTGCGGACAACAGCCAGTTCAAAAAAATGCGTCAAGAAACAGCACGTATTTTGACGGAATTGCGGAAACGCGAAATCGCGGAATATACGCCCGAAGATCTTGAAGGTCGTTCACGCATCCGCGCTCGTCGCGCTCGACTCAAAAAGTAAGTTTGTTTTTGGTGTTTAGTTTTTAGCAATATTAACTTTAAATTAAAAGCCAAACACACAAGAATCAACTCAAAATTTTAGAATAAAATGAGTGTCGAAATCGAAAGAAATTTAAGAAAAACCCGTACTGGTGTTGTCTCAAGTAGCGCACGCGAAAAGACAATTACGGTGAAAGTGGAACGGAAAATTGAACACCCAATGTACGGTAAGTTCATGAAGAAGACCACAAAATTCCAGGCTCACGACGAAGCAAACACTGCTGGTATCGGCGATACAGTTCTCATCATGGAGACGCGCCCCCTCAGCAAAACAAAGCGTTGGAGATTGGTTCAAATTCTCGAAAAAGCGAAGTAATTATGTTTCTGAATTTCATATTTCAATTATTCAAGTGTATCATTAATCTTGAAATTAGAAATTTCTGGAATCTGAATCTCAAACGTCTAAATTCATAATAAAAAATGATACAGGCAGAATCAAGATTGCGAGTAGCAGATAACAGTGGCGCAAAAGAAGTGCTTTGTATCCGCGTGTTGGGTGGCTCGAAAAGACGTTATGCGTCGGTAGGTGACAAAATTGTTGTTACAGTTAAGGATGCTTCTCCAGGTGGTGTGAAAAAAGGCATTGTCTCTAAAGCCGTTATCGTGCGGACTCACAAGGAAATTCGTCGTAAAGATGGTTCTTATATCCGCTTCGACGACAACGCCTGCGTTCTTTTGAATGCAGCCGATGAGCCGCGTGGCAGCCGTATTTTCGGGCCTGTTGCACGTGAATTACGCGACCGCGACTACATGCGTATCGTGTCTTTAGCTCCCGAAGTTCTTTAAGAAATCGGAACTATTAAGGGTGGTCTGGGGTTATAAATTTTAAACTTTCAAAGACACCCCCTCAGTATAAACGAGGTTTTTCAGCTTGAACGAGTCGCTTCCAACCTATCGCGGCTAACGACAAGCGAATTAATTGACAAAAAATTTCATTCAAAAAATGGCAACTAAAAGATTCGCACCAAAGCTCAAAGTCAAGACTGGCGATACTGTCGTAGTCACGGCTGGTAAAGATAAGGGCAAGAAGGGTACGATTTTGCGTGTGTTTCCTACGGAAAACTTAGCAGTTGTGGAAGGCGTACAAATGGTGACTAAACACCGTAAGCCGACCCAAACTTCGCAGGGTGGTATCGATAAAATGGAAGCGCGTATAAACATCTCGAACTTGATGCTGGTTGACGCACAAGGCAATCCAACTCGCGTTGGTCGCCGCGTTGAGGAAGGCAAAGTGGTTCGTTATTCAAAAAAATCAGGTCAAACGATTCAATAATGAGCTACGTTCCAAGATTAAAAACAAAGTATCTGAATGATGTTGTTCCTGCACTTATGGAGCAATTTCAATACAAAACGGTGATGCAAGTTCCACGCATCATTAAAATCTGCATCAATCAAGGCGTCGGCGGCGCGACTCAAGACAAGAAATTGGTTGACGTTGCTATGAACGAATTGTCAACGATTGCAGGTCAAAAAGCCGTTTCTACTAAAGCCCGTACATCGGTGTCGAACTTCAAACTGCGCGAAGGTATGCCAATTGGCGTCCGTGTTACATTGCGTAACCAGCAGATGTTTGAATTCCTTGACCGCTTGGTAACATTGGCTTTACCGCGTGTCCGCGACTTTAAAGGTGTCAACGATAAGTCTTTTGATGGTCGTGGCAACTACACAATGGGCATCACTGAGCAAATCATTTTCCCTGAAATTGACATTGACAAAATCAATAAAATTCAAGGCATGGACATCACTTTCGTTACAACAGCGGATACGGATGCTGAGGCTTTGGCTCTATTGAAAGCAATGGGAATGCCTTTTAAAAAGTAATTTACAGTTTGATGTTTTTAGAAATAGAAACTAAACACTTAATAAAAAATGGCTAAGAAATCTATCATCGCAAGAGAAATAAAGCGGGAACGCATGGTGGCTCAACAAGCTGATGTTCGCGCAAAACTCAAAGCTGAAGGCAATTGGGAGGAACTCGATAAATTGCCACGCAATGGTTCGAAGGTTCGTTTGCACAATCGTTGCCAGTTAACGGGTCGTCCAAAGGGTTTTATGCGTAAGTTCGGTATTAACCGTTACACTTTCCGCTTAATGGCTCTCGAAGGCAAAATACCTGGTGTTACCAAATCATCTTGGTAATCAATCTTAATTAGGAATTAAAAATTCAGGATTACTAACTCTACGGGTTATAATTTCTCAATGGATAGTTTTTTAGTTAGGAATTTAATTAAAAAAAAAATTACTGAAGCAGGTCAATTGCACATCTTTTAATTGATACCCCTTCAGTAACGACATAAAAAAAATCAAAATTGCTACAAAATGGCAGTAACAGATCCAATAGCTGATTACTTGACGCGTCTTCGTAACGCGCAAATGGCACGGCACAGCATCGTTGAGATACCCGCTTCAAACATGAAGAAGCGCATCACCGAAATCCTGTACGAGCAAGGCTACATCCTCAAATACAAATTTGAGTCGTCGGAAAACGGTCAAGGACTTATTAAAGTTGCCTTGAAGTATGACGCTCAAACCAAGGAACCAGTTATTCGCGAAATGCAACGCATTTCACGCTCTGGTTTGCGGAAGTATAGCGGGTCGAAGTCTATCCCACGTATTATTAACGGTTTGGGTATTGCGATTGTCTCGACTTCGAAGGGTGTAATGACCGATAAGGAAGCGCGTAAACAAAACGTTGGCGGCGAATTGCTTTGCTACGTTTATTAATTAAATTAGTCCACTGATTTAATACGTTATTACTGATTTCATAAATGTTTGACTTTTCTTAAAACGTTTTGTTATCCCGTTTTGTCCGTAATAATGTGAATAGTATGGGCGAGTTAAAAAATTAGAACTCTTTTAAAAGGATATAAAAGATGTCAAGAATTGGTAAAATGCCGATTGCATTGCCTGCAAAGGTAGAATTTGCGGTGTCAAAAAGCAATTTGGTAACAGTAAAAGGACCGAAAGGCACGTTGACGCAGCAAGTTGACCCTGATATTGCGGTTGCTATTGAAGAAGGAACAATCAGCGTGACGCGCCCAACCGACCAAAAGCGCCACCGCGCTTTACACGGTTTGTACCGTTCATTGATTGCTAATATGGTTCAAGGAGTTAGCGAAGGCTACACTGCTACGATGGAGCTTATTGGTGTGGGTTATAAAGTTGAAGCAAAAGACGGCAATATGTTGTTCACGCTTGGTTATTCTCACCCGATTGAAATGGTTATGCCAGCAGAAATCAAATGGGAAGCTCAAATGGTTAAGGGTTCACCTCCGACGATTATCATGAGTAGCCACGACAAGCAGTTATTAGGGCAGGTTTGTGCTAAACTTCGTACATTCCGTACACCAGAGCCATACAAAGGCAAGGGTATCAAATTCAAAGGCGAAGAATTGCGCCGTAAAGCTGGTAAGACGGCTGGTGGTAAGAAAAAATAAGGTTCACAGTATTTTTTATTGCAAAATACTGAGGGGTCTAATTTTTCAAAAATTAATTTCACTTTCTGGAATTTCGAGTTCAGGGCTTATTTCTTTATTGTGTCATAGATTTAAAATCTGTAACACAACAATAAGGAGATATAGAAATTTCGGATTTTCATAAAACTTAAATTTCGTTTTCGACTATGAAAATGACATTAAAAGAGCGTCGCGCTCGCATTCACAGAAGAATCCGCAAAAAAGTTAGCGGAACGGCATCAACGCCACGTTTAGCGATCTTCCGCAGTAACAAAGCGATTTATTGCCAATTGATTGACGACTCAGTAGGGCATACGCTCGGTGCAGCCACGTCAATCGGTCTTACGGGAACAAAGGTTGACCAAGCTAAAGTGGTTGGTTTGGCTATCGCCGAAAAAGCAAAGGATGCAGGTATTACATCTGCTAAATTTGACAGAGGCGGTTTCTTGTATCACGGTCGCATCAAAGCTCTTGCGGAAGGTGCAAGGGAGGGTGGTCTGGCCTTCTAATTTTTAAAACGCCGTCTTTATAAAATTATATATTCTCTAATGGCAAAGAATAATGAAAAAATCGCCGCAGGCGAAACTTCAGAATTTAAAGAAAAAATGGTGTCTCTAAACCGTGTTGCGAAAGTAACGAAGGGTGGTCGGACGTTTAGCTTCGCTGCGATTGTCGTCGTGGGTGATGGTAAAGGAATGGTCGGTCAAGGTTTGGGTAAAGCACGCGAAGTATCGGAAGCGATTGCAAAGGCAGTTGAAGATGCTAAAAAAAGTCTCATCAAAGTCCCTGTTATTAAAGGTACGATTCCACATGAGGCGCTCGGTAAATTTGGTGCTGGTAAAGTGTTGTTGAAGCCAGCTTCTGAGGGTACTGGTGTTATTGCGGGTGGGGCTATGCGTGCTGTCCTCGATATGGCAGGTATTCACAATGTTTTGGCTAAGTCACAGGGTTCGTCAAATCCGCACAATGTTGTCAAGGCAACATTAGATGCATTGTCGAAATTGCGTACTGCTCACCAAATCGCCAAGACGCGCCGAATTGACGTAAATCAAGTTTTCAACGGATAAATTGATTCGAGATTTCAAATTTCAAGTTTCAAATTTTTAAGACCCCTCAGTATTAAGGCTTCAAAATTTGGAATTTGATATCTAAAGTAAGAAATCTGGAATTGTAAAATCTTAAATAACAATGGCTAAGATTACAATTACGCTTGTAAAAAGCACGATTCACCGTCCAAAAGACCAAAAAGATACGGTCAGAGCATTAGGCATCCGTAAAATGAACGGCACGGTAGAAAAAGAAATCACGCCCCAAATTTTGGGCATGGTTAAGAAAATAGCACACCTCGTTACAACTGTTACAGAGGCTTAATTTGAAAATTTGAAAATTTTTTTCAAACAATGGAATTAAATAATTTGAGACCCGCGAAGGGTTCAACGCATAGTGTAAAACGTATTGGTCGCGGTCAAGGCTCAGGTCACGGCGGCACTTCAACACGTGGACACAAGGGTGATAAAGCCCGCTCAGGTCATAAAAATAAGCGTCACCATGAAGGTGGTCAAACGCCTATTCAACGTCGTTTGCCAAAACGTGGTTTTAAAAACCCGTTCCGCGTGGCGTACATCCCGATGAATTTGGGAGAGTTGCAAGCAATTTCTGAAAAATACAATGTGACTGAAATCACAGCGGCATTTTTGTATGAAAATCGGTACATCCAAAAAGGCGAACTCGTCAAAGTTTTGGCAGACGGTGCACTCACTACTGCTTTGACTTTAACAGCACATGGTTGTTCTGATGCTGCAAAAACAGCAATTGAAGCAGCAGGAGGCTCTGTTACACTTATAGTGCGTGAGCGGAAAGCTGTTGAAGCTGCTGCATAACTCTGAACAGTTTGCGTAACTTTGAGAGGGTACAGTCGTTTACAAAACGTCTTATTCACATCAAAAAAAAAATAGCTCAATGAATCGGCTAATCGAAACATTCAAAAACATTTGGGGTATCGAAGAACTCCGTAAGCGTATCCTTTATACGCTCGGTTTATTATTCGTTTTCCGCCTTGGCACATTCGTTTTGTTGCCAGGCGTCAACGCTCAGGTTCTCGACGCATTGGCAAGTAATCGTGGCGGGAGCAACGACTTGTTAGGCCTAATCAACACATTCACGGGTGGTGCGTTCTCGAAAGGGGCAATCTTTGCCTTGGGTGTTATGCCTTACATCACGGCATCTATCATCATTCAATTGCTGGGTTTTGCCGTTCCGTATTTCCAACGTCTGCAACAGCACGAAGGTGAGTCGGGACGTAAAAAACTTAACCAATTGACGCGGTTTTTAACTATCGGCGTAGCTATGGTTCAAGGTAGTGGCTATCTGACCTATCTTTCTTCTCAAAATGCTATAGCTCCTGGCTTAAATCCAGGCGTCTTTTGGTTCTCTGGTTTGGTTATTTTGACTGCTGGTACGGTCTTCGCGATGTGGCTCGGTGAGCGTATTACGGAAAAGGGACTCGGTAATGGTACGTCATTCATTATTATGTCGGGTATCATTGACGCTTTACCGCAGTCAATAATAGCTGAATTTTCATTGCAAGGTGGCTTTGCTTTTGTTCTCGAAATGGCAATTTGGTTCGTCATTATTATGGGCATTATAGTAGTTGTTCAAGCAGTACGTAAAATTCCTTTGAATTTCGCAAAACGGATGGTTGGTCGTACAGGTGCAGAAGTTCCTGCGGCAGGCAATCGTGATTATTTGCCAATCAAATTGAACTCAGCGGGTGTTATGCCCATCATTTTCGCACAGGCTTTGATGTTTATTCCTTCGACTGTTGCTCAATTCGCGGGTGGTAATACCGATCCAAATAGCTTTATTGGTCAGTTGAATAATTATACATCGTTGCCACATAATGCGCTTTACTTCGTTTTAGTCGTTGTTTTCACGTATGTGTATACAGCCTTGATTGTCAACCCGCAACAATATGCGGAATACTTAAAGCGTCAGAATGCGTTTATCCCAGGTGTTAAGCCGGGTGAAAATACGGCTGAATTTATTGATTCAGTTACGACACGTATCACATTGCCTGGGGCAATTATCTTAGGTTTCATTTCAATTATGCCTGGTATGGCGGCGTTCTTCGGAGTTAGTGCGGGTTTTGCACGTTTCTTTGGTGGCACTTCTATTCTAATCATGATAGGTGTTATATTGGATACATTGACACAAATCGAGTCTTATTTGCTTTTAAGCAAGTATGATGGTTTGACAAAAAGTGGCAAATTACAGGGTCGTGGTGGTTTAATAAACGTTGGTGAAGGTGGACTGTAGTCAGGTATGTTTTATATAATTTTAAAAAATTAGGAATTAAAAATGCACGTTCGTTCACGTCGCTGCGCTTTTTAATTCCTAATTTTTTATATAAGAGGCCCCTCGTGTAAAGGCTGTTCTAAGCAATTTTAAGACAAAATAGCTATGGAATTAAAAAAAAGAAAGCCTTTGAATTCTGAATTTTTAATTTTTAATTCAATATAAATGTTTCAGTCACCAGATAAGAAAGATATTTATTACAAAACCGATGATGAATTAGAGTTGATGCGGTTGGCAAATACCTTGAATTGCCAAGCCATTGCCTTAGCGGGAAGTTTGATTAAGCCTGGCGTAACGGGCATATATCTTGACCAAGAAGTAGAAACGTTTATTCGTGATAATGGTGGTATTCCAGCTTTTAAAGGCTATCGAGGTTTTCCAAATACATTGACGGTTTCTATAAATGATCAAGTTGTTCATGGTATTCCGAGCGAAAGAGAAATTAGAGAAGGAGATGTAGTTTCGGTAGATTGCGGCGTAAATTTGAATGGATATTATGGTGATGCTGCTTATACGTATGCTGTTGTTGGTGTTGACCTCCCAGTAATGAAGCTCTTAGAAGTGACAAAACAGTCAGTTCTAAAGGCAATTGAGCAAGCAGTCATTGGCAAACGCATGGGAGATATTGGTTTTGCTGTTTTTGATTATTGTGAAAGACTACATAAATTTGGTGTTGTTCGTGATTTAATTGGTCATGGTATTGGAAAGAGTATGCATGAAGAACCCGATGTCCCGAATCATGGTAAGCGTGGAAGTGGTTTTTTACTCCGTAAAAATTTAGTGATTGCGATTGAACCTATGATAAATATGGGGACGAAGGATGTGCGGATTATGCCAGATGGTTGGACTATTTTGACTAAGGATGGTAAACCCTCGGCTCACTTTGAGCACTCGATAGCAGTACGTGCTGGAAAGGCGGATATTTTGTCCGATCATTCATTTATTGAGGAAGCTGAAAAGAATAATGCTAATCTCTTGGCAGTCTCGCCAATTAAATAGATATTTGCACGCCGAAAACGGCAGATACTGGTTAGTTAGTCGTTAAATATTGATTTTCAACGTTTTATGCTAATTTTCGTAACAACAGTGTCAGAATTTTAATATCAATATAAGATTTTCATGGCAAAAAATGACTTGATTAAATTAGACGGCATCGTAGAAGAAGCCTTGTCGAACGCAAATTTTAGGGTACGCCTTGAAAATGACCATGTTATTTTGGCAACAATTTCTGGTAAAATGCGCATGAATTATATCCGAATTCTGCCAGGTGATAAGGTCGCTGTTGAAATGTCACCTTACGATTTGTCGCGCGGTCGTATCTGTTACCGTTATAAGTAATTAAAAATTAGAAAATATGAATTAAAAATTTGAGAACAATCATTACGTAATTGTGAATTCATATTTTTTAATTCTCCTTTTTTGATTTTTAAGACCCCTCAGTATAATCGCCCTTTAAGGCTTATAAATTGAAAATATAAGAATTTCATTAAATATAAATACAGCGAAAAATGAAAGTTAGAGCTTCCATTAAAAAACGTTCTGTTGACTGCAAAATTGTACGTCGTAAAGGCAGATTATACGTTATTAACAAAAAGAATCCCAAATTCAAACAACGTCAAGGTTAAAAATTAAAATAAAAACATGGCACGTATTGCAGGTATTGATTTGCCAAAAAACAAGCGCGGCGTTATCGGCTTGACTTACATTTATGGCGTTGGAGCAACAACGGCATCGGCTATTTTGGAAAAAGCGGGTGTTAGCGAAGATACTAAGGTCATTGAATGGACAGACGAAAACATCAAAGCGATTTCGGGTATTGTGAACGACCAGTACAAAGTTGAGGGCGAATTGCGCTCAGAAGTACAGTTGAGCATTAAACGCCTCATGGATATTGCTTGTTATCGTGGTCTTCGCCACCGTAAAGGCTTGCCCGTACGCGGACAACGCACTAAAACGAACGCTCGTACACGTAAAGGCAGACGTAAAACAGTCGCTAACAAGAAAAAAGTGACTAAGTAGTTATTGATTGGGATATTAAATACACTGAAGTTCTTTTTAAATATTTCAGGATTTGATATTACCACTTTTAATTAAATTCAAGATTCCGAAAGCTTCGGGATGATTAAATCACTCTAAACAGTTCAAGGATTATCCTTTTAGGATAAAAACCCGAACACAAGCCTATTAATTACAATGGCAAAGGCAGTAGCTAAAGCAGCAGGCAAATCAGGTAAGTCTAAAAAGATCGTTAAAAAACGGGTCGTACAGATAACGCCAGAAGGATGTGGACATATTCACGCATCCTTCAACAATATCATCGTTTCGATGACAAATAAAAACGGGCAAGTTATTTCGTGGGGTTCTGCGGGTAAAGGTGGTTTCCGTGGTTCAAAGAAAAATACGCCTTACGCAGCTCAAATCGCGGCATCTGACGCAGCAAAAGTTGCTTTTGACGCAGGAATGCGTTTTTGCGATGTTTTTGTGAAAGGTCCAGGCGCAGGTCGTGAAGCAGCTATTCGGGCAATCGACGCAGCAGGCATTAAAGTTATGGTTATCCGAGATATGACGCCTGTTCCTCACAACGGTTGCCGTCCGCCTAAACGCCGTCGCGTATAATTCATTCTAAAATATAGGCAGTTGATAATTGATTTGTGGGTAAAAAAGTATCCCCTCAGTATTTTGAATAAAATTTCAGTATTTATGTCAAGATACTTTTAGGGTTTTTATCAAAAATTAATTTTCACAGTCGTTTTTGATATAAAACTCGGTGATTCTAAATTATGTTCATTCATAATTTCAAAGGAAGAACCAAATTTTTCAATAGACAATAATTCAAAGTCAATAAAATGGCAAGATATACAGGACCTACCTCCAAAAAGGCTCGTGCTTTTGGTGAGGCAATCTACGGCAACGACAAGGCTTTCGAGCGCAAGAAATACGGACCGGGTATGCACGGTAATTCGCGCAAGAAAAAGCAAAAGTCTGACTACGCTGTTCAGTTGATGGAAAAGCAAAAAGCGAAATACACTTATGGCGTTTTGGAACGTCAATTTCGCAAAACTTTCCACGAAGCAACAAAACGCCATGGTGTAACAGGTGCAGTTTTGCTTCAGTTACTTGAGTCGCGTTTGGACAATATCGCTTTCCGTCTTGGTTTGTCGAACACCCGTAATGGTGCGCGTCAGTTGGTTTCTCACAAGCACGTTACCGTGAATGGTGTTCTTAATAACGTACCTTCTACATTAATTCGTCCGGGTGATGTGATTGCTGTTCGCGGTAAATCTATCAACAATGGCAAAATGGAAGGCATTGGTGTTAATAACGGCGTTAAGCAATATGCATGGCTCGATTGGAATTCCGCTAAAATGGAAGGCAAGTTCATTGCTTACCCTGAGCGTGACCAAATTCCAGAAAAAATTAACGAGCAGTTGATAGTCGAGTTGTACTCGAAATAATTCTGAATGATAAACAATAAATGATGAATGATGAATAGGTTAAACAATTCATCATTCATCGTTCATTGCTCATCATTTGTTAAAGGAAAAAATCTCCCCTTCATTTTTTTAAGAATAAAATACAAGCATGGCAATATTGAATTTCCAGAAGCCCGACAAAATTGTATTGAATAAAACGACCGAGTTTGAAGGTCAGTTTGAGTTCAAACCACTCGAACCGGGTTTCGGTCAAACCGTCGGTAACTCTCTGCGTCGCGTTCTCTTGTCGTCGTTGGAGGGTTTCTCTATTTCGGCAGTGCGTATAGCAGGCGTCGAGCATGAATTTGCAACGATTCGCGGTGTAGTTGAAGACGTTGTGGATATCATTTTGAACCTCAAACAAGTCCGTTTGAAGCAATTGATTGCAGGGGAAGACATCCGTGAGGAAAAAATCTACTTGACAGTTGCGGGTAAGGATAAATTTACGGCTGGTGATATTGAGGAAGCGACTAACGTTTTCAAAATAATGAATCCCAATTTGATTATTTGTAGCATGGAGCCAAGCGTAAGTTTGGAGATGGAGTTAACGATTACTAAAGGTCGTGGCTATGTTCCTGCTGATGAAAACCTTCCGAAAGACGCACCAATTGGCGTGATTCCGATTGACGCTATTTATACGCCAATCAAAAATGTTGCTTACCGTATCGAGCCTTTCCGCGTTGGTCAACGTACCGACTACGAAAAACTTGTGATGGATGTCAAAACAGACGGAACAATTCACCCTGAAGACGCTGTTAAAGAGGCTTCAAGAATCATGATTCAGCATTTGATGTTGATTACGGATGAAAATATTACATTCGACGACGAGCGTAGCCGTGAAGAAAACGTTGTGGACGAACACATCCTCCATATGCGTAAGTTGTTGAAAACGCAATTAGAAGACCTCGATTTGTCGGTTCGTGCTTACAACTGTTTGAAAGCAGCGAAAATCAATTCATTGGGTGAAATGGTGCGTTATGACACGCATGAATTATTAAAATTCCGTAACTTTGGTAAGAAATCGCTTGTCGAAATCGAAGAGTTGTTGACGGATAAAGGCTTGATGTTCGGCATGGATTTGTCGAAATACAAGCTTGACGAAGAGTA
Source organism: Saprospiraceae bacterium (assembly GCA_043764555.1). Classification (GTDB taxonomy): domain Bacteria; phylum Bacteroidota; class Bacteroidia; order Chitinophagales; family Saprospiraceae; genus JAAFJT01. The sequence goes on along the minus strand of JAYUKJ010000296.1, from coordinate 4,370 downwards.
AAGCAATAAAAATACTGAGGGGTATTGTCCACAAGGCTCCCCTCGGTATTTTTTTATAATTTTTATTTTTAATCTACTTCATGAAAATCGCATGAGCGCGTTACGCTGCTCCGATGTTGTGGAGTGTAAATTTTTCTCAGAATGAGACACGGAGATAAGGTTAATAACCTCGGACGGAAGAAGGCACACCGCGTAGCCCTCTTGAAAAACTTGACAAAGGCGTTGATTGAACACAAGCGCATCAGCACAACTCTGGCAAAAGCAAAGGCTTTACGCATTCACGTTGAACCGATTATTACACGCTCGAAAGACAACACAACACACTCACGTCGTACGGCGTTCAGTATGTTGCAAGACAAAGACGCTGTGAAAGAATTGTTTGATGTCATCGGACCGAAAGTAATGGATCGCCCAGGTGGTTACGTTCGGGTTATCAAGACGGGAACACGTATTGGCGATGGCGCGGAAACAGCTATGATTGAACTCGTTGACTTCAACGAAGTGATGTTGGAAGCAAAAAGCGCAACGCCTGCAAAGAAAAAAGTACGTCGTGGTCGCGGCAAAACTGCAACAGCAGTGGCGACAGAAACGGCTGTCGAAGTTGCTCCTGAAGGCGACGCGGCATAATCTAAGATTTTTTTTTTATCTATACTCACCGTGCCTTCCTATAAGTTGGCGCGGTTTTGTTTTTCAGAGGTGTTTTCTACACTTAAAAGCCTTACAAACGCGCGTTTGTAAGGCTTTTTTAGTAAGAAATGTGCTTTATACTGAGGGGTCCTATTTTTAGAAAAACGAAAGGATTTAAAGGCAATCAACCTTTAAATCCTTTTCATTTTTTTCTGAGAACCAAACTCCTTACGCCTCCTTTTTCACACTCCACTCCACTGATCCGACGCTTCGGTTCGCTTCTTTTGACCTGCCCAGTATTTACGCTCATTTTTGTCTTATCAAAATTTAAAATAAGATAAAAATGAAAAAGTCACTCCTTTTCGCAATCGCCCTTTTCGCAACCCTTTTCGCTGTCGCCCAAACGACGGTGAAAGGCACGGTCGTCTCCGCAAAAGGCGAAACCATCATTGGTGCCAATGTCGTCCTTGACGGGACTTACGACGGCGCTTCGACGGATACGCTCGGTGAATTTCAGTTTTTGACGACTGAAAAAGGCGAAAAACGGCTAATCGTTACGTTTATCGGTAGCGATACGCTCAAAATGACGGTTATACTGAGGGGGGGTGAAACGCTTGATTTGAACCTGAAAATCAAAGAAGCCTACAATGAACTCAACGAAGTGACCATTGCGGCGGGCGTTTTTGAAGCCAGCGATGTCAAAAAAAACGTCGCTTTGACCTCCGTTGATGTGGCAATGACGGCGGGCGCTTCGGCGGATATTACGGGCGCCATGAACACGTTGCCTGGCACAACGCGGAATCCAGAAACGGGTCAATTGCTCGTGCGCGGCGGTGCGGCGTATGAAACGCGGACGATTATTGACGGGATGTACGTCCAAAATCCGTACAATAGTTCGACGGCAAATCTGCCTGGCCGTAATCGGTTTTCGCCGTTTATGTTCAAAGGAACGATGTTCAGTTCGGGTGGTTATTCGGCGGAATACGGGCAAGCGATGTCGTCGGCGTTGATTCTCAATACAAAAGATGTGGAGGGACAAAATACGACGGGCATTCAAATTATGTCGGTCGGCGGCGGTGTGTCGAAGCAAAAAGTGTGGAAAAATGCTTCTTTGAACGGTAGTGCGACGTACAATAATTTGACGCCGTATTTCAAATTGATAAAACAAGAATTCGATTTCATTCACGCGCCCGAGAATGGCAACGCGGATGTGTCTTTTAAAGTAAAAACGAGTGAAACGGGTATTTTCAAGATGTACGCCACGGCTTCGACCAATGGTTTTACGCTCAATGCGCCGATTTCGACGGACGAAAACGTCAAAATGCCTTTGGTACTGAGGGGTCAAAATATCTATGTCAACACGTCGTTCCGAGATGTGGTTTTCAAAAACTGGACGCTTTTTGTTGGCAGTGCCTACACTTGGAACAAGGATAAAATCCGTCAAGATTTTGATTTGAACACCACCGAACAATCGGCTCAAACGCGGTTGACAATGACGCGGCATTTCAACGAACACTTGAAATTGAAAGTAGGTGGTGAGTATTTGCACAATAATTTTAATGAACAATTCACTGCTAATCAAATCTTTAAGACAAAACACGTGGACAATTACACCGCCGCCTTCGCAGAAACAGATTTGACCATCACGCCCAATTGGTTGGCAAGGGTTGGGGTGCGGGCTGAAAATTCAAGCCTTTTGAACAAGGCGAATGTTGCCCCGCGTTTGTCAACGGCTTATATTTTGAGCAAAGGGGAGCAGGTCGCTTTTTCCTTCGGACAGTTTTATCAAACACCCGAACACACGGTGATGCGGCGGACAACCGCCTTGGATTTTGAAAAAGCAAACCACTACATTGCGACCTACGAAAAGATTGGACAAGGCTACGTTTTTCGCGTGGAAGGCTATTCTAAAACGTACCAAAACTTGGTAAAAACCGTCACCGATATGCCTAATAACGACGGTCACGGCTACGCGCGCGGCGTTGATGTTTTCTTTAAAGATTCAAAAACGATTAAGAATGGCGACTACTATGTCTCGTATTCTTATTTGGACACGAAGCGCGATTATCGCCATTTTCCAACGTCGGCAATCCCCATTTTTGCCTCAAAACACAATTTTAACGCGGTCTATAAACATTGGTTGAACGACATTCACACGATGATTGGCGCGACTTATTCTTTTCAATCGGGCAGACCGTACAATGACCCAAATACGACCGAATTTAACGGCGGAAGGACTCCTCTGTATCACGACCTCAGTTTTAACTTGGCGTACATCACGAACATAAAAAGCAATTTTACGGTGGTTTATACCTCGGTGAGCAATATTTTTGGCTTCAATCAGGTGTCGGGTTATCGTTTCAGCAACCGCGCGAATAGTGAAGGACGCTTTGACAGTTCAGCGATTACACCGCCCGCCAAACGGTTTATCGTGGTGGGCATATTGACGACGATTGGTCAAAAATTTGTGAAAAACAAGGGGAATAATGACGATATTTAAGTGATAATATGCGACCGTGAGGTGAAAGGGCGACCGTGAAGAAAGGGCGACCGTGAAGGTCGCCCCTACATAAATCAACGGTTTCTTTATATTCGTAGAAATCCGAATTGGAGCGCACCAATTCTTTAACAAGTCATAAATCAACGGCTTCCTTATATTCGTAGGGATTCGTAGGGGCAACTTTAACGGTCGCCCTATTCTATGCCGAATCTTACCTACTAACCCCTAAAAATGACACTTCACTCCCTGAATTCTGAACTTCAATCAACTTAATTTTACCCTATCCCTATTTCCGCCCACCTTTGTATCATCAAAGTCAAACAGTTGGCTTTCAATGAATTAAAAATAATATTTAAAAACAATTTAAAATTCTTTAAAAATGAAAAAGTTCGCAAGCATCATCACCGTCATCACCATCATCGCTTTTTACACAACATCAATCTTCGCGCAAAGCGCAAAATACCAAGCCGCCATTGGTCAAACTTTAGGTCAATTTGGCGCCGCAAAAACGGCTGAGGATTACAAGAACACCGCCAACGCTTTCGCGCGTATCGCCAACGCCGAACCGACCGAATGGTTGCCAAAATACTACGCCGCTCAGTGTCGCGTATTGGCGGGTTACAGTCTTTCGGAAACCAATATGGACGAAGCGCAAGAGTTGGCGAAAACAGCTTTAGCGGAAATTCAAGCGGCTGAAAAACTCGCCCCGATGGAAACCGAGTTGATGGCGCTGAAAGCGTTCATTTACCAGTTGCAGTTGATTGAAGACCCCATGACTAACGGTCAAAAATATACGCCGCTGATTTTTGGCGCCTTGGGCAAAGCCGAAGCCATTAATCCTGAAAACCCGCGGATATACATGATTCGGGGTGAATTTACGATGAATATGCCCGAGTTTTACGGCGGTGGCGTGGCGAAAGCAACAGCGGACATTAAGAAAGCGGCTGAAAAATTCGGCACCTACAAAGTCCCTTCGCCGATTCATCCAAATTGGGGAAAAGAACATACGGAATCATTAATGAAAGCGGTCAATAAAGCAGTCGTGACGAAAGGATAATGCCTACCGCTGGGTTCCATTTTTAGAATGATGTGAAAGGATAAAAAAAGATGGTACGGCGCCCGTCAAACATCCTTTTTTATCCTTTTACATCCAGCACATCTTAATTCTAAAAATAAGACCCCTCAGTATAAAACGCATTTTCACGTAAAAAGCCTTGCAAACGCGCGTTTGCAAGGCTTTTTA
>JAYUKJ010000295.1:0-4532 GCA_043764555.1 Saprospiraceae bacterium | reverse complement strand
TGCCCGCTTGGTGCGATTCACATACGCACATCGTTTATGCGGGCAGTCGGGAGCATGAATTTGAAGACAGAATTCGCGGTGTGAGTTATGAAGAAATTGCTCGAAAAGGCGGTGGAATCCTCAATTCTGCCCAAAAACTACGGGGGACAAGCGAAGATGATTTATTTGCACAGGCTTGGGAGCGCTTGGAGTCCGTTAAAAAAATGGGTACGGGAGCCATCGAAATTAAAAGTGGTTATGGTCTCACTGTTGAAGGGGAATTGAAAATGCTGCGCGTTATAAAACGCCTCAAAGCCGCGTCTAATTTGGCGATAAAAGCGACTTTTTTAGCCGCACATACGTATCCGACAGCTTTTAAAAACGACCATCAAGGCTATATTCGACAAATTATTGACGAGATGTTGCCCATTCTTGCGGACGAAAATTTAGCCGATTATATTGATGTTTTTTGCGAAAAAGGCTTTTTTTCAATGGCAGAAACTGCTCAAATATTGGAAGCGGGTTTGGCGTATGGTTTAAAGCCTAAAATCCACGCCAATCAGTTGCATTTATCGGGTGGCGTGCAAGTTGGTGTGAAATACAATGCGGTATCCGTTGACCATTTGGAGTGCATGAGCGAAGCCGAAATTGAGTGTTTGAGAGGTGCGAAAACCATTGCGACTTTGTTGCCAACCGCCGCGTTTTTCCTCCGTTTGCCGTATCAATCTGCGCGACAATTGATGGATGCAAATTTGGCAGTTGCCCTTGCGACGGACTACAATCCAGGCTCGTCGCCGAGTGGAAATGTGCCTTTTTTGGTCGCGTTAAGTTGTATTCAGATGAAAATGACGCCCGAAGAAGCCATCAATGCTGTGACTTTAAATGGGGCTTACGCGATGGAAATTCAAGACGAATTGGGCAGTATTACCATTGGTAAAAAAGCGAATGTGATTGTCACTAAAAAGATGCCGTCGCTGTCTTATTTGCCCTATTCTTTTGGAGAAAATTTGATAGATAAAGTGATGATTAAAGGTGTGTTTCAGTGACTTTTTTTCTTAACACATAGGCACATAGGAGACATAGTTTTTTGTATAAAGAGATGAATATCAATAAATTATGTGCGCTATGTGCCTATGTGTTTTAAAAAAAATGTTTTAAAAAACTAAAAATTCGATGATAAAACATCTTCAAAAATCCTCATTAAAAACAATCATTAAAACTCGTAAAGGCGAAACCAAATTGGGTGAACGCATCGCCCAAAATTGGGAGGACCCCTCAGTAAAATTCGTGCTTTTGGGCATTGAAGAAGACATTGGTGTGCGCGTAAACGGCGGCGTCGGCGGCACGGCTACGGCATGGGCAGCGTTTTTGAATGCGTTTGTCAATATTCAAAGTACCGACGCTTTGACTGGTGCCGAAATTGGCATTTATGGACATTTTAATTTCGATGATTTAAACGAAAATGCGCGTTCCGAAACCGTTGATTTAATTGATAAAGAAGTTTGCGAAGCAATTGAAATAATAGCAAAATCGGGTAAAATTCCCATCGTAATTGGCGGCGGGCATAACAATGCGTATCCCATAATTAAAGGCATTTCGACGGCCAAAAATCAAGCGATTAATACCATTAATCTGGATGCCCATTCTGATTTTCGAGCAATGGAAGGTCGGCACAGTGGCAATGGTTTTAGGTATGCTTATACTGAGGGGTATCTAAAAAAATACGCGATTATTGGTCTGCATGAAAATTACAACAACCAATTGATTATCAATGAATTAAAGCAAAATTTAGGCGTGTGGTTTTGCTTTTGGGAAGATATTTTTTTAAGCGAAAAATGGACGTTTAAAGAAGCCATTTCCACTGCCATTGATTTTGCAAAAAACGCGCCGACGGGCATTGAATTGGATTTGGATAGTATCGAGAATACGCTGTCAAGTGCGATGACGCCCTGCGGGATTTCGGCAACGCAGGCCCGTCAATATGTCCATCATTTGGCTCAAAATAGGGTAGCGGCTTATCTGCATATTTGCGAAGGTGCAAGCCAATTAGCAACGGGGCAACACAGTCCAATGATTGGTAAATTAATCAGTTATTTGGTGAGTGATTTTGTGAAAGCAACGCGGATTTAATTCGTAAAAGGACCCCTCAGTATCTGGACGAAAAAGTTATTCTTTTCAAAAAAAGCTGTATTTTTGTAAAAATATTTTGATTATGACGCTAATCGCTGAAATGCCAACAAAGGCAAAAATGCTTCAAAATGGGGCAAAAACGCCAAAACCGATGACTTGGGAGACGTTCAAAAGTCGTTACCTTAGCCGTGAAGACGGTTATACCTACGAATGGGTGAACGGACAAGTCGAAAAAACAAAACGTTCTATGGACTACACACAAGTTTTTATTCTTGACAATTTGCTCAATTTTTTTGAGCAACTTAAAATGCGAGGCAAAGTAACGGGTCGCCTTGCGGGAGAAATTGATACTTTCTTCTCAGAAAATCATCGCCGTCCCGATATTTGCTACCTCACAAATGAACAGATGAGAGCAGCAAGAGACGGCTTTCCACCTGTGCCTTCATTCGTCGTTGAAGTCATTTCAAATAACGATAAAATGAAGCGTGTTCAAGAGGAAATGTTGGATTATTGGCGCGCTGAGGTGCTGGTTATTTGGCATATTTTCCCTGATTTAGAGATTGTTCACGTCTATCACGGCAAAAAAATGACGGTTTTTATGAAAGATGAGCTATGTTCGGCAGCACCCATTTTACCCGATTTTGCCATTTCTGTAAATGATATTTTTAAATAAATTGACAAAAAAGGCCCCCTCAGTATAAAAGCCAAAAAGCCTTGAAAACACGCGTTTTCAAGGCTTTTTGACTTCTATACTGAGGGGGCCTTTTTTACGACCAGCCGTTGCTTTGAACGATCAATTCCGACAAATCATACACCATCACATCGTCTTGTTTGTCGCGTGCTTTCATGCCGTCTTGCAACATTGTGATGCAAAAAGGGCAATTCGCAGCAACAATTGTGGCGCCCGTTTCGAGGATTTCATCCGCGCGTTCGATGTTAATCCGCTTGTCTCCTTTTTCATCTTCTTTAAACATTTGAGCGCCGCCCGCCCCGCAACACAAGCCGTTCGTTTTGCAACGTTTCAACTCAACTAATTCAGAATCAAGGGTTTGCAACACATCGCGCGGTGCTTCATAAACGCCATTAGCGCGTCCGATATAGCAAGAATCGTGATACGTTATTTTTTTTCCTTTGAACGCACCACCCTCAACGTGGAGTTTTCCGTCGCTCAACAGTTGTTGTAAAAACTGACTATGATGCACCACGTCGTAGTGACCACCGAGCGCGGGATATTCGTTTTTCAAGGTGTTGAAACAATGTGGACACGCGGTGACAATCTTTTTGACGTTGTACATATTCAGCGTCGTGATGTTTTGCAGCGCCATCATTTGAAAAATAAATTCGTTGCCCGCCCGACGTGCAGGGTCGCCCGTACACATTTCTTCGTTGCCCAAAATGGCGAAATCAATGCCCACTTCGTTCAATATTTTGCTAAAAGCCTTCGTCACTTTCTGCGCGCGGGCATCGAAACTACCAGCACAACCGACCCAAAAAAGGATTTCAGGTTGCTTATCTGAGGCGGCAAACGTCGCCATCGTTTGTACGTTTATTGCGGACATTTATTTTTGAATTAAAAAATTAGAAATTAAGAATCAGTGCAAAGATGAAAAAAAATGGCGAAAAACGGGACGAAAAACACAATTTTTATTGCCCTTTTGCCGCAATCAACGTCATTTTATAACCAAATTGTTTTTGAAAATCTTAACGGCAATGGCCAATAAAATGACGCCCATAAACTTTCGGATAACCAACAAACCGCCTTTTCCGAGCCGTCTTTCGATGGGATTGAGTAGGCGAATGACCACGTAAATGAACGCTAAATTGAGTAAAATGCCCACCAAAATTGTCCAATTATCAAACTCCGTTTTCAACGACATAATCGTCGTCAAAGTCCCCGAACCCGCCACTAACGGGAAGGCTACGGGAATAATGCTGCCCGTTTGTCCGTCGCCTTCTGCCTTTGAAATATCAATCCCAAGTGTCATTTCAAGCCCCATAATGAAGATTAAAATGGAGCCAGCCAAGGCAAAAGATGGCAAATCGACGCCCAAAATGCCGAGAAATCGGTCGCCAAAAAACAAAAACGTAATCATTAATAAGCCAGACACGAGTGCCGCTTTTCCCGCTTCGATGTCGCCAATTTTTTCGCGCAATGAAATCAAAATCGGAATATTGCCGAGCATGTCAATGATGGCAAAAAGCGTGAAAGAGACGGTGACAATGTGGTCAATATTCATTTTTATTGTATATTTTAAAATTACAATTAATTAGCGCGTAAAAAAAGCGTTTCAACTGTCTGAAAGAGCAATTTGAAACGCTTTTTTGTGCTTATACTGAGGGGTCCTATTTTTACAAAAGCTCCGCGTGCCAACCGTCTAATTCTTTCGTACTGCTGTTGAAATTAACGCCGATTCCCGTTTTTA
>JAYUKJ010000294.1:0-1363 GCA_043764555.1 Saprospiraceae bacterium | reverse complement strand
GCAATTTGGGAACGCGCGGATTTTTTTGGATAATGGAGAGTTGAAAACCCGCATCGAGCGTAATCCGCATCAGCCGAATTAAGCTATTGGTGCGGTTGTTATCGTCGTTTTTGATGTAGCGGGTTTTGTATTTTTCGAGGTTTTCAATCCGTGTTTCCAATTCAGTTTCGTTTGTATCGCATAAATAAAACAGGATTTGCAACAGCAAAATCGGCACATTCAGTCCGCGTTTGTCTTTATCCAAAATTTGAACATCGTTTAGGTAGCGAATGAGCCGAAAATCTTGGGCGGCAGCCCGTTCTTCAGCACTGACGGCGAAGGCTTTTACCTTTATCAACCACGTGAGATAAGCCCCATAAAGGTGAACATTCTCTTGCGTGAAGCGGGTTTGTACGCTAAAATTGGGCTGATTGATGGCGTCTTTGTACAATTGCCAAGCCTCGGCGGGGCGTTCCAAACGCAGATAAACTTGCATCAGATTCGTTGTGTTGTTGTACCAATTTTGCGTATCTTTTATCACCATTGTCCGATTGCGTAAACCAATCGCTAAGGATTCGTCATATTGCCGCAGCATCGTGCAGCAGAATTGTTTTTGCGTTAAAAACATGGCTAAACCCACTTCAAATTTGTCATATTTGGCTTCAAATTTTGATAAACACAGATTACAGACTTCTAAGCCTTTTCGGTAGTTATTCGTTGAAAGGTGGAGAAAAATCTGTAACATCCCATAATTGAGCAAAAAAATGGGGCTTTCCACTTCCTTAAATTTATCCAATTCCTCACAATATCGGGCAATAATCGGCTCTACTTCCTTGTGTGTGGCGCGGCTTTTTGAATAATAAACGCCAATATTTTCATAATAAATTAACGCCTTACTTTCGGCGTAGTATGTCTCCAAGGCTTGCTCATAAGCAGCGTTGTATTCCGCAATCTTTTTCTCGTCATAATCCCTTCTTAGGTGATGCCCCCGCAAATAACGCGCACTCCACAATAGAGAATCCGTTATGCCGAATTTAGTCGCTTCTTCAAACATAGTTCTCCCCAAATCATAACCTGCAACATATTTTGCCCTACCCATTAGGATTTTTGAGACAGCCAATGTCTTGTGATGATTGTAATTAGCAATCTGAAAGTCCGTAAAACTCTTGTCATTGCTAAAATCAATGAGGAGAACCAATTGCTGCAACCGCTTTTTAAATTCCTTTTTCAAGGTTCTAAACGCAGTATCGGCGTGTGTGGCTTGCGGGCCGTACAAGGCACGGGCGGCATCGTCCTCGGTTTTGAACTGTCGGTTGGCAATGCCTTCGTAGAATTTACGCAGCAAAGTGGACGCGTCCCCCAAAATAGCGGTGAGTTTGTTTTT
>JAYUKJ010000293.1:0-16584 GCA_043764555.1 Saprospiraceae bacterium | reverse complement strand
TTAAAGGTTAAAATTTAGCGCTTTGAGTTGACTTAAAATCAGTGTTTTAAAGGTTAAAATTTAGCGCTTTGAGTTGAATTAAAATTAGTGTTTTAAAGGTTGAATTTTAGCGCTTGAGTTGGATTAAAATCAGTGTTTTAAAGGTTAGTTTTTAGCGTTTTGAGTTGAATTAAAATCAGTGTTTTAAAGGCTAAATTTTAGCGTTTTGAAGTGAGTTAAAATTAGTGTTTTGAAGATTAAGATTTGCGTTTTTAATAACTCCTTTTTTGATGTTACAAAGGTGAAGCGACTTCAAAGGCTTTGCAAACAAATTTTTATTGATGTTTCGGAAAGTGTCCTTTTTATTTCTTGAAATTTAGTAAAAAAAATAAAATTTAAAAAAAAATCCGAAAAATTCGGACAAACCGTTTTATATTTACGACGTATTCGGAAAGTTATTTTCAGATAGAAACACGAATTTTAGCGAATTTCACGAATTACACGAATCTCTTTTACTTATTTTTCTAAAAAAAAGGGCGTAAAGCCTTCATTTAATTCATTAGAAAAACGCATAGAATTCGTTAAAATTTATGCTAAAAAAGCGCTTATACTGAGGAGTCCTTTTTTGCACGCTAATTGCTTGTAAATATCCATTAGAATTCATTGAAAAAGCCGCGTGATTCGTTATAATTTGCCTTAAAATTATTCGCATTAATTATGGAAGAAAAAACGTTACAAACCATCTTATTTGAGCGCATAGAAGCCAAGGTTGGGTCGCATAAAAACATGGCAAAAGAAGTCGCAAATGTCTTGGGCATTGGCTCCAATGTTATCTATGACCGATTGAGTGGAAAAAAGAGTTTGAGCATCGAAGAATTGTACAAATTAGCGGTGCATTATCGCTTCTCTTTGGACGATTTGATTCATCCCGACGCGACGGGTTTTCGATTGAAATCGCAATTGGGACAACCGCGCTCTTTTGAGGAATATTTATCGTCCATTTTAGCCGATTTTACGCTGCTGCACAAGCTCCTACCCAATTGCAAAATACATTATGCAGCGTCTGATTTGATTTTTTTCTACTATATTTTGGAAGAAAGTTTGATACTTTTCAAACTCTACATTTGGGGACGAACGGTGTGGGATATTGAGCAATATCAACAACAACGGTTCAATATTCCGAGCTTAAAACAGCCGCGCGTGCTGCAATTATTGGAACAACTGAGGACGTTTTACAACGATTTTCCGACGGTCGAATTTTGGCACACCAACATGATGGACACGACGCTCAATCAAATCCGTCATTGCTTATTGTGCAACCTTTTTGCGCAGCCAAACGACGCTTTGATGATAATAAAAAGCGTTTACACCATGCTCGACAGGATGGAAGAAATGGCGCGGACGGAGCGTAAAATCGGCCGAAATGGGAAGGTTGAAACCAAAGCCTATTTCAACGAAATGATGCAAAATCCCGCGATTATTTTGATTGACAGCCCCGATTTTAAAGCCGTTTATTCGGTTTACGATTCGCCAAACTTCATGCTCAGTTACGCACCAAACACGGTTGATAACACTTTTTTCTATTTACAACGCATTGAAAAACACTCATTTAGACTCAGCGAAGAGCAACACCGCAACCGCTTTTTTGACGCCATGCGCGAAAAAATAAGCACCGCCGAAATCGAATTTACGGACTTGGTGGCGCGCTTAAATATTGGTAAAAAACGTTGACAAAAGGACTCCTCAGTATAAAGCCGTTTTTTTACTATTTTTTAGTAAAAAACGGCTTTGTCGTTTGTAACTTGGTAGCTTTGCTTTTGTTAAAATGAAAAATTAAATCTTATTCCTAATGCTTAAAATCAGTAAAAAATGACACTGCCTTTCGCTACAAAATTCACGTATTTAATTCTTTTTATCACCCTTTTTCATTCGGCAATTAATGCCCAAACAAATAGCGATTTTGTCGTCGGTGATGCCTTGCCCGATGCGCCTGAATTGGCGGCACGTGGAGCGTACAAAATCGGCGTTCAAACCATGGATTTTGTGAATAAAGGACAAGTCGATGTGCTTAAAAGCAAGGATGGCGTTGACCCACTTTATGACCGACCTTTGAAAGTCGAAATTTGGTATCCTGCGGCGGTTGCGGAAGGCAACAATCAATCGGTGAAGTACGATGAAGTTTTGGGCAAATCGGACGATAAAAAGCGTCCTTTGATGCCTTTTACCTTCGCAGGACGCGCCACACGCGACGCAAAAGCCTTGGATACTGAGGGGTCCTTTCCGTTGGTCATTGTGTCGCACGGCTACGTTGGCTCGCGTTATTTAATGACTTATTTGACCGAAAACTTGGCGTCAAAAGGCTATATTGTCGTCTCGATTGACCACACCGATGCCACTTTCAAAGACGCAGGCGGCTTCCAGAGTACGCTCTTAAATCGAGCAAAAGACGATATTTTTATCTTAAATCAAATGGCTGAATTGAATAAAAATAAGAGCTTTTTGACGGGTTTGGTTGATGCCAACAATACGGCAATCGTCGGCTATTCGATGGGCGGCTATGGTGCCTTGAATGTGGCGGGTGCGGCTTATTCGGGCAAATTAGATACGTTTTTCACGACCATATCGGGCGGCAGCAAGGCGATTAAATCGTTGACTACCAGCAATTTAGAATTCAAAAAAGCGCTCGACCCACGCATCAAAGCCGTCGTTGCCTTTGCGCCGTGGGGCATGAAAAATGGCGTTTGGGATGCCGAAGGATTGGCTGGATTGACGGTTCCAACGTTTTTTATAGCGGGCAATCAGGACGATATTTCGGGCTACGAAGACGGCATAAAAGCGATTTTCAAAGGCGCCATCAACGCCGACCGATACCTCTTAACTTACGCCAATGCACGCCATAATGTTGCCCCAAATCCGCCGCCCGCCGAAGCCTTAAAAGCGGGTTTACATTTCGACGAATATTACCGCTACGCCGAACCCGCTTGGAACGAACGCCGCATCAACAACATCAATCAGCATTTCGTAACGGCATTTTTGGGAACGCAATTGAAGAAAAAAGAATATACGAAATTTTTGGATTTGAATCCCAATTCAAACGAAAAATTATGGACGGGATTTAAGCCGCGTTCATCGGTTGGTTTGGAGTTGTTGCATTTGGCTTCGGGAAAATGATTTTTAGGACCCCTCAGTATAGAACGATAAAATGCCATTTTGAAGAGGAAAAATTTTTGAAGAATAGCTGTATCTTTGCACTGTTTTTAATTAAAAATGAATAAAAATCATGGCAAAAGCAAGTAATCCATTAAAATACGACGCCAATCATATCATTGGTGTTCACGATTTAGAACGCAATCGCAAATGTGAGATTTTGGATCATTTGTTATTAGCTACGGGTGCTATTGAACCAAAATATGCCGAACTTCTTGAAATTCATCGAGAAAACTTAGAAATTTATGGCGAATATTGGAACGAAGAAGAACTAAAAATGAATTTTTTAGCCATTCTTTTCTATATTGCTCAGTTGCGCGAGATTAAGAAAATTGATATTTTCTACGAACGCACATTGAGTTGGGAATTTAATGGCAAAACGGAAAAGGTAATTTGTGATTGTTTGTTGGCAAAACCGTTTGGCATTTACGCGCCTGAAATTCCTTATTTCTTTTTGCAAGAGTTTAAAAAACAAAAGCAAAATGAAGATGCCGAAGGGCAAATGTTGCTCGCTATGCTGATTGCTCAACAGGAAAATAACAACAGAAAACCCATTTATGGTTGCTATTTGCAAGGGAAATTTTGGGTTTTTACGACTTTGCACGATAAAAATTATTGTGTAAGTCGTGCTTATGATGCGACGCAAACGGCTGATTTACATCAAATTATTTTTATGTTGCGCGCATTGAAACAGGTTATTTTGACTGAATTAAGTTAAATTTTTAGCATAGTTCAACTTTAACGAAGCCGTTTTTTGTTCATTTTTGAATAAAAAAACGGCTTTATACTGAGGAGTCCCTTTTTGACTTGAAACGACCTCGTCATTGGTGAATCTTGAAATACCAATACTTTGCATTTAAGAAAGTAATCCTCACATAGCATTTTATGTTTTCTTCAAAAACAGTTTTTTTTATAGACTCTAACTGCGTTTAGGAATAATCAAATGATAAAATAACAGATTTAAGACTACAACAGATTGATTTTCAGTCGCTTGCAAATGCTTAATTTTCAATTTTTATTTCCTCAATCGTACATCCAAAAGCCTTGCAAACCAAAGTTTGCGAGGCTTTTGAATCTCCTCAAATCGTTATTTTTAGTCTGCATCCCAAAATTTACTTTTGTAAATGACCGCTCTCAAAAAATCAAGAACATTTTTTTACCGATTCTCAAATAAAAGCAATGAATATTGGCGACTGCCAAAATTTTGCCTTCTCAAATCTTCACCAAATCAAAATAGGACCCCTCAGTATAAGACCTAATTTTATGCTTCCAAATGTGCTTTTCCCGTCATTCTGCACATTAAATGTGCATTTTTTTTACAATTTCTTTTTTTCAAAATGCGTAAAAACCTTTTAAAAACTTTAAAAATAGCTTTTTTTATCGCCCTTTGCGTTCTACATTTGCCCCGTTTTTAAGAACAAATATAAAAGTCTATATACGATATGAAGTTTCGATACGCGATATACGTCGTTGTCCTTTCAATGCTAACGACATTTAGCCTTTCAGCCCAACAACACCCAGAAACCCACGCGCCAGCAGCGCATACGGATTCAACGCACCAAATGCCGACAACAACGGGCGCACATACAGATGCGCACTTAACAACGGGCGCACACGCTGAACACGGCTGTTTTCCGCACAAAGAAGAAAAAGGGTACAACTCGACTGAAACGATTTTGAACCATATCGCTAATGCCAACGAATTTCACATTTTTGGTCATTATTCCATTCCATTGCCTTGCTTTTTGTATTCAAAAGAAGACGGTTTGACAAATATGTCGTCTTCGGTTTTCAACCACGGCGCAACGGCAGTCAATCGCTACGTTTCAGACCATGGCACAACAAAACGCATCGTCGGTGATTTCCCCGCGGGTAAAGTGCCTTTGACAGTCGTTCATGGCGACCACTACGTTTATCATGACTCATTGGAAAATGGTTTTGTTTGCTACCAAAACAAAGTTTACCCAATCGAAAAAGCGAGTGGTTTGCTTAGCGCAACATCGTTCTACGATTTTTCAATCACTAAGAACGTGGCAACCATGCTTATCGCAAGTTTGCTTTTATTCTTGATGTTTACAACTGCGGCAAAGGCTTACACAACGCGCAAAGGAATGGCGCCAACTGGTATTCAAAATTTGCTTGAACCAATGGTTGTTTTCATCCGCGACGAAGTGGCAAAGCCGATGATTGGTGCAAAATACGAAAGATTCTTACCTTATTTATTGACCATATTTTTCTTTATCCTCGCCAACAACTTGATTGGCTTGGTGCCAATGCCTTTCGCGGGCATGGGTGCAAACGTGACGGGAAATATTGCAACAACGGCGGCTTTGGCACTCATTGCCCTCATCGTTACGACACTAAACGGCAAGGCTGATTATTGGAAACACATTTTTTGGATGCCGGGCGTTCCCGTTCCAATGAAAATATTCCTCGCGCCCATCGAATTGCTGGGCGTATTCACAAAGCCTATTTCGTTGATGATTCGTCTTTTTGCCAACATCACGGCGGGTCACATCATTATTTTGGCATTGGTCGGCCTGATTTTCGTTTTCGGTAAAGCGGGCGAAAGTGTTGCAGGTGCGGGTGCGGGTGTGGTTGTAGGCGGCTTGTTTACCTTGTTTCTAAGCGTCATTGAGTTGATTGTAGCGTTTATTCAAGCGTTTATCTTCACAATTTTGACGGCTTCTTACATCGGTTCGGCAGTTGAAGAACACCACCACGACGAAGCACATTAAAGAATTCCAAATTTCAGATTCCAAATTTCAAGGTGAAGTAAATTGGTTTTCAATACGTTATAAAAACACAGGTAGCATTTATCTATGCTACTTAGCGAAAATATTAGACAATAATTTTTTTAACATCTTAAATATTTCTCAAAATGTACGCAGCAGTAGGAGCCGGATTAGCGGCAATTGGAGCAGGAATTGGTATCGGTTTGATTGGTAGCAAAGGCATGGAAGCCATTGCACGTCAGCCAGAAGCAGTGAATGATATTCGCTCAAACATGCTTATCGTAGCGGCTTTCGTCGAGGCGGTTGCATTGTTTGCTTGCGTTATTTCGTTCTTGGCAATTGGCTAATTAAGCCAACCATTTCGGAAGAAAAAAATGACGAGCCGATTGGCAAAAACGGTTGGTTTTTTCCATCGGCTCACGTTTTTTCTTTGTTGCACCCCCTCAGTATTTGCGGTGTTTTAAGTCTAAAAATCAATTTTTAAATAAAAATAATAATTCATATACAATGATATTTCTTGCCGAATTTTCCGTTATAAAGCCAGACTTTGGCTTATTCTTTTGGACACTTGCCATCTTTGGTGTGTTCTTTTTCCTTATGTCAAAATTTGCGTTCAAGCCGATTGCAGCAGCACTCAAAGACCGCGAACAAGGCATTGCAGACTCCCTCAATGCGGCTGAAAAAGCGCGTTTGGAAGTAACAAACATGAAGGCTGAAAATGAGCAAATCCTCGCTCAAGCACGTGAAGAACGCGCTAAAATGATTAAAGAAGCGAAAGAAATCGCTACGGGAATGGTCAACGAATCGAAAGAAAACGCTAAGTTGGAGGCGAACAAAATCATCGCTTCAGCAAAGCAAGACATCGAAAACATGAAGCAATCGGCTTTGACGGAAGTGAAAAACCAAGTTGGTAACATGGCTTTGGATATTGCCGAAAAAGTATTGCGTAAAGAATTGAAAGGTGATGCAAGCCAAGTGGCATTTGTCAATACTTTGGCGAAAGAAATGAATTTGAATTAACTTTGTGTATTCTTCATCACTTTAAATTCTTTTTAAAATGGGACTCGTTTATGCTGACATTCAATTAATAAATGGCGAAGACATCGGTTTAAACCGTCGTGGCTATTTAAAGAAATCTGAAATTCGCCAAATGCAAGTAACGGCAATGGTTGATAGTGGTGCAACTATGCTTGCTATCAATGAAAATATCAAGAATCAACTTGGACTTGTTGTTATTTATAAACAGTCGGCTCAATTGGCAGATGGTACTTTCTTGGATTTAGAAGTTGTGGGACCTATTGAACTTAGGTTTGAGAATAGAATAGCCATTTGCAGTGCCATGGTTTTGCCAGGCGATAATGAAGTATTATTGGGAGCAATTCCAATGGAAGAAATGGATGTTTTGATTCATCCTAAAAAAAACCTGTTAATTGTCAATCCACAACATCCCATTAAGCCGGTTGTGAAGTTGAAATAAAATTTAATTAAGAATCAATTGAATTAAGAGTAAATAATTAAGATGCTTGCGAAGTCTCGCAAATTCTTAATTTTTAACTTTTAATTTTTAATTCAAATAAAATGTCTGCAAACAGAGTAGCGGGGCGTTATGCCAAATCCATCATAGACCTTGCGGTAGAACAAGGCAAATTAGAGACAATCGTGAGCGATATGCAGGTGTTGAACAACGCCGCAAAGAACCGCGACTTGTATTTGATGCTCAAAAGCCCGATTATCAACGCCGATAAAAAGGAGAGCATTATGACTGAAATCTTTGGAAAAGGATTTGACGAAATGACAATGGCATTTATCAAAATCTGTATTACCAAAGGACGTGAAGACATTTTGCCCGAAATTGCTACCGAATTTCTCGCAGAACACAAGCGGATGCAAGGCATTACGACCGTGAAAATCACGACGGCAACGCCTTTAAGCGTAGAAGCATTGGAAGAAATAAAGGCTAAATTGACAGGCAGCACGACTACTTCAAAAAGCGTGGACATCGAAACAGCCGTTAATCCAGATTTGATTGGTGGTTATGTCGTTGAATACGGCGACAAGTTGTACGATGCAAGCGTTGCCGCGAAATTGGCGGAGTTGAAAAAACAGTTTTCGGGGAATGCGTACGTTTCTCAAATTGAGAAAGTGTAAAAATAGGACCCCTCAGTATAAAAGCCATTTTCACGTGTTTTTAAATGATTTTAGGATGAAAAAATTACTTTTTGCCCTTTTATTGATGACAACAGTAAGCCTTTCTTTTTGCAAAAAGAAAGAGTGCGTATCTAAGTCAGGTACAGAAACACAAACAATAGCTTACACTGAAACGGATGCTTCGACTGCTTTCAAGGGTCAACATACGCTTACCTTCTCTAACACTTTTAACTTTACATCAGCTACTGGCGAGAATTGTGGAAAAGGTGGATGTTTTAGCAAAAGTTTTAGTATCTTCAATCTAACTAATAAAACGGTTATGGTTAAAATGTTTGCCTCTGAATCTGAGACCATTTTAAATCAATCACCAAAAATAGTTTTTGAATGTTCTGCAAATGGTGTGTCCCAAAATGCAAGTTTGGGTTTCATAAGCGGTCCATGTTCCGCAGACTTTACAAAATTAGTACGGGTCAGTTATCAATAGGACCCCTCAGTATAAATGGTTAAAAACAGTAATTTTAATACAATATTTAGAAATAATTTAATTCAATAAAACGATATAACAATGGTTGATGTAAGACCAGAAGAGATTTCAGCGATTCTCAAACAACAATTAAGTGGCTTCACTTCGGCTACGGAACTCGAACAAGTAGGGACAGTTTTGCAAGTTGGTGACGGTATTGCGCGCGTTTATGGCTTGAACAATGTTCAAGCGGGTGAACTCGTCGAATTTGAAAACGGTACGCAAGCAATTGCTTTGAACTTAGAAGAAGACAACGTAGGTGTGGTTCTTTTGGGTGCTGGTGACGGCATCAAAGAAGGTTCAAAAGCGCGTCGTACTCAAAGAATTGCGTCAATCCAAGTTGGTGAAGGCTTGTTGGGTCGCGTTGTGAACACTTTGGGCTTGCCGATTGACGGTAAAGGGGCTATTCCAGGTGTGAAATACGAAATGCCTTTGGAGCGTAAAGCACCGGGCGTTTTGTTCCGTCAACCCGTAAACGAGCCATTGCAAACGGGTATCAAAGCGATTGACGCGATGATTCCAATCGGTCGTGGTCAACGTGAGTTGATTATCGGCGACCGTCAAACGGGCAAAACGGCGATTGCTATTGACACGATTATCAATCAAAAAGAATTTTATGAACGCGGTCAACCCGTTTATTGCATCTACGTGGCGTCGGGTCAAAAGTCTTCGACTGTGGCTCAGGTTGCGCGTATTTTGGAAGAAAACGGTGCGATGCCTTATACAGTTATCGTATCAGCTTCGGCGGCTGAGGCTGCACCGATGCAGTTTTATGCACCATTTGCGGGTGCGGCAATTGGCGAGTTTTTCCGTGATACAGGTCGTCCAGCATTGATTATTTATGATGATTTGTCAAAACAAGCGGTGGCTTACCGTGAAGTGTCGTTGTTGTTGCGCCGTCCGCCAGGACGTGAGGCGTATCCAGGTGACGTATTTTATTTGCATAGCCGTTTGTTAGAGCGTGCGGCGAAGGTGATTGCGAACGACGAATTGGCAAATCAAATGAACGACTTACCTAAATCGTTGAAAGATGCAGGTATCGTTAAAGGTGGCGGTTCGTTGACGGCTTTGCCAATTATCGAAACACAAGCGGGTGACGTTTCGGCGTATATCCCGACAAACGTGATTTCGATTACAGATGGTCAAATCTTCTTGGAATCGGGCTTGTTCAACGCGGGTGTTCGCCCTGCGATTAACGTGGGTATCTCGGTATCGCGTGTGGGTGGTAACGCTCAAATCAAATCAATGAAGAAGATTTCGGGTACTTTGAAACTTGACCAAGCGCAATATCGTGAATTGGAAGCGTTCTCAAAATTCGGTTCCGACTTGGATGCGGCAACAAAAGCAGTTTTGGACAAAGGTTCGCGCAACGTGGAATTGTTGAAACAACCTCAATATGCACCCGTTTCTGTTGAAAAACAAGTTGCGGCGATGTACATTGGTACAAATAATCTCTTAAACGGTTTGCCTTTGAATAAGGTAAAAGCGTTTGAAGAATCTTTCTACTTGGCTTTGGATGCGCGTCATAAAGGCATTTTGGACAATTTCCGCGCAGGAAAATTGGACAATGCAGATTTGGCGACGGTGAAGGCTTTGGCGGCAGAGATTGTTTCGCAAGTGAAGTAAGGAATTTCGCATTTCGATGTGAAATTTTATAAATAAGGGGACCCCTCAGTATAAAAGCGATTTTTTTCTTAAAAATTGGGTTTTTACTGAGGTGGGTGCTTTTCTAATAAAAATGCTTAGTTTTGTAGATTATTTAATCAAAAATCTATCTCAAAATGGCTTTTACGAAGAAATATAAATCTTTAGGAGAGGTAATATTAGCTTATCGTTTGCATTATCGTCAAGAGAAATTCAATATCACGATTAAGAAAAATACACCTCGTAAATGGTTAGAGGAATTTCGATTCGACTTAGCCAAAATCCCTTTCGATGCTTCGGAAGCAACGATCCGCGAGGTCGTCATTTTTCCTATTTTACGTTTAGCGTGGAAACCATATAGCGATTATTTCACACTTTGGGGACACAAAGCGATTGAGGCAGATGCAGAATTGAGTGGCACGCCCGACTATATCATTGCTAAAAACTCTGAATATGGTCGAATTGTTTTTGAATCACCTTATATTGCGGTCATTGAAGCAAAAATGGACGATTTTACAGGTGGTTGGGCGCAATGTGCGTTAGAAATGTTAGCCATTCAAAAAATTAATAACAAACCCGATTTACCCGTTTTTGGCATTGTAACAAATGGAGAAATATGGCAATTTGGTCAATTAGATGGTTCAGATTTCATTGAATTTCAGCAGAGTTTTACTTTCGATAATATCAATTCGATAGTCTCTTGCTTATCTTCAATGTTCGAATTTTACAAAGCGAAATTACCACAATTCGTTGGTTAGTTGGAGACCCCTCAGTATAAAACCGTTTTAAGTCGTTTTTAAATTTAAAGTCATGGCTTATAGAGATTTTACATTAAGAGATTTATCTGTAAAATTCGGTGTAAAGAACCGAAAAGTACATCTTTTTGGCAAAATTGATTCAGTTCAGCCTTCTAATAACTTAAAGGAATCTTTAATTGATGCGGAAGAATTGCCTTCAAGGAATGAAAAAGCGAAATCTGAAACAATTGTTTTTCCTATTTTAAATGAATTAAGAAAAGCAAATCATAAATTTTTTACGATTTATTCAGGCGAAAATCTTAGTGCGGACCCTGAAAATGGTTTGAAAGGAGAATGTGATTTTATGTTGGCAAAAGATATTCAATCAGTTGATATTAATTTACCAATTATTCAACTTGTTGAAGCTAAAAAAAATGATATTGAACTCGGCATCCCGCAGTGTGCGGCACAAATGGTGGGTGCGAAAATTTTTAATGAACAAAGTGACGCAGGTATTGACGTAATATATGGATGTGTAACGACAGGAGACGAATGGCTTTTTATGAAATTGGACAAAAATGAGCTACTTGTTGATAAGCAAACGTATTACCTCAATCAACTACCCGAAATATTAGGCGTTTTCCAACATATCATTGAATATTACAAGACGACTTTAAAATAAATAAGACCCCTCAGTATTTTTAATTCTTAATTAAGAACATGGCAAGTTTAAAAGAAGTACGTATCCGTATTGCGTCCGTTATTTCGACGCAACAGATAACGAAAGCGATGAAAATGGTTTCGGCAGCGAAACTCCGCAAGGCACAAACGGCAATTCAACAGATGCGCCCGTATGCTGATAAATTGAATTCGATGCTCATCAATATATTGAGTAATCTCGATGGCGATGCTTCGACTTCGTTCGGCGTTGAGCGTGAGATTCAGTCGGCGGCAATGGTGATTGTAACGTCTAATCGCGGTTTGGCGGGTGCTTTCAATACGAATGTGATTAAAGCGGCGGTTGCAACAATTAATGAAAAATACGCGACCCAGCGCGACAACGGTAAGTTGACGATTGTTTGCATTGGTAAAAAAGGGTACGATTTTGTTCGCCGTCGTCCAGAATATAAAAACTGCACAATTGTCGGCGATTACGTCGAAATGTTCAATGATTTGTCTTTTGACAACGTGAAACAAGCGGCTCAGATGTTGATGGATGGTTTTGAAGCGAAGAAATACGACCATGTGTCGGTATCTTATAGCCGTTTCCGCAACGCGGGTACGCAATTTCCCGAAGCGATTCAGTGGTTGCCCGTTCAGAAATTGGAAGTGGCAGTAGGTGAACCGAAAAAGAAGAAATCTGATTACGTTTTTGAACCCGACCAAGCGACTTTGTTGCAGGATTTGGTTCCAAGCATTTTGCAAACCACGTTTTACAAATGTTTGCTCGACACACACGCTTCGGAACACGGTGCGCGTATGACGGCGATGGACAAAGCGACGGAAAATGCCAACGAGATTTTGAAAAATTTGAAAATCAATTACAACAAGGCGCGTCAAGAATCAATTACGAAAGAATTGTCGGAAATTGTGGGCGGTGCGGCTGCGTTGGAAAGCTAATTTTAATTCCAAATTTCAGATTCCAAATTTCAAATACGTCAAACGTGGAATTTGAAATCTGGAATTTGAAATCATACAAAACGCCTTGTTCGAGTCATCGAGCAAGGCGTTTTGTAGTTTTATACTGAGGGGTCCTATTTTTTAAAATCAATTATCAAAAAATTGTGTTGAATAATAAAACATCTCAAAAAAGCGGTTTAATATTACGACTTGATATTTTTCCGTTTGTTATCGTAGAAAATACGCAATAAAAGGCTTATTTTACGTTGGTTACCTCCACTTGACGTTTTCAATCGGATTCGTTTTCTTAATCTATAAACCACTTTTCATGAAAAAGCTCATTACATTTAGTCTCCTACTCAGTTTATTTTCAGCTTGTAAAAACGAGCAAAAAACGGGCGCTGCGCTCGTTAAGGACGTCGTTGCGTCCAATGTTGACTCATCAGTAAGTCCAGCCGACAATTTTTTCGATTTTGCCAACGGCGGTTGGATAAAAGCAAATCCGATTCCCGCTTCTGAAAGTAATTGGGGTATTGGTAAGGTTTTGCAAGAAGATATTTACGCTAAAATGCGTAAAGTTGCCGAAACGGCTGCCGCAACACCCGCGCAATTGGGAACAAACGAGCAAAAAATTGGCGATTTTTGGGCAACGGGCATGGACACTGCCACGATTGACAAACAAGGCATCGCGCCTTTAAAACCTGAATTGGACGAAATCGCGGCGATAAAAGACCTTGCGGGTGTTTTAAATATGGTTGGAAAATTACAGACGTATCAAGTCTCTACCCTATTCGCAGGCTACGTGACGCAAGACGAAAAAAAATCCGACCAATACGCTTTGTATCTCTATCAAGGCGGTTTGGGTTTGCCCGAGCGCGATTATTATTTTAACAAAGACGAACGCAACGCCAATATCCGAAAAGAATACCTTGCGCACCTTATTCGTTTGTTCAAATTGACGGGTGATACTGAGGGGTCCTCTGTGAAAAACGCGGAAGCTGTTGTGAAATTAGAAACGTTTTTGGCAACCGCGCATCGTAAAATTGAAGCCTTGCGCGACCCGCATAAAAATTACAACAAGATGAGTATCAATGCGTTACAAAAATTGACGCCCGCGTTAAATTGGCAAAATATGCTCGCCACAACGGGCATAAAAACCGATACCGTTATCGTTGGACAGCCTGAATTTTTTACGCAAATGAATACCGCTTTGACGAAATTTTCGGTTGAAGATTGGAAATCGTACCTCAAAAGTCACCTCGTTAGCCGATTCAGTACGGCATTGAGTAAGCCATTTGATGAGGAAGATTTCAATTTTTCGGGTAAGATTCTGAGTGGTCAAAAAGAGCAAAAACCGCGTTGGAAACGGACACTTGACGCGCTCGAAGGGCAACTCGGCGACGCTTTAGGTTCGCTGTTCGTTAAGGAATTCTTTCCAGAAAAAGCAAAATTGCGTTACACTAAAATGGTCGATGATGTGAAAACGGCTTACGCTGAACAAATCCAAAATCTCGATTGGATGAGTCCAACAACCAAGACTAAAGCCATCGATAAACTGCAAAAAGTGCGTAAAAAAGTCGGCTATCCCGATAAATTTAAGGATTTCACGGCAATGATGATCGATAAATCGAGTTTTTTACGCAACAATGTCAACGCCAATAAATGGTGGTATAATCACAATGTGTCGAAACTTGGCAAATCCGTCAACCGGGACGATTGGGACATGACGCCGCAAACATATAACGCTTATTACAATCCGTCGAACAACGAAATCGTTCTGCCCGCCGCTATTTTGATGGTTCCTGGCTTTGCCGACGAGCAGATTGACGACGCAGTTGCTTACGGCTACGTGGCGGCTTCGACAATCGGTCATGAAATCACGCACGGTTTTGACGACCAAGGACGGCAATATGATGCAACGGGCAATCTCGTCGCGTGGTGGTTGCCCGAAGATTCAACAAAATTTGCCAAACGGGCGGCTATGCTCGTTGCTCAATTCAACGAATACATCGGCGTTGACACGATGCACGTGCGTGGAGAAGCAACTTTGGGCGAAAATATTGCCGATTTGGGCGGCGTTGTTCTGGGTTTGAAAGCGTTCAAAAAGACGGAACAATTCAAGAAAAATGAAAAAATAGCGGGTTATACGCCCTTGCAGCGCTACTTTCTCGGTTATGCATTGGGTTGGATGGGGCATCAACGGAAAGAGCGATTGGCACGTCAAATCATGACCGACGTTCACGCACCCGCTAATCTGCGCGTCAATGCGCCCTTCGTTAATATTCCTGAATTTTACGAGGCGTTTGGCATAAAAGAAGGCGCCAAAATGTGGCGTGAACCAGCCAAACGCGTGAATATTTGGTAAGTAAAATAGGGTTTCACAAAAAAAACGTCGCAGAGGTTGTCATCTCCGCGGCGTTTTTTTTATGCCAAAAATGAGTAAAAAACGGTTTTATACTGAGGGGTCTTTTTTTGAAAAAAATCAAATTAGGCTTTTATATTGCTAAATTAAATTTTGTTTTTGTGAACTTATTTATGACATTTGTACATTATTTTGGTAAACGTAAACAAACATTATGGTCATTATTACAAGAAAAACCATACAAAACTATGGAACGACGCATACAAATGCGCTCGACGCGCTCAATTCGTGGTATATGCGGACAAAGTTGGCGGATTGGTCAGATTTTAATGACCTAAGACAGGACTTTCCAAGTTGCGATTTTGTAGGAAACGACCGTTTTGTGTTCAATGTCAAGGGGAATCGGTATCGGCTCATTGCCATTATTCACTTTGATATTCGGACAATTTATATTCGTTTTATTGGTACACACGCCGAATACGACAAAATTACAGGCATTGAAAATATTTAAAATAAAGTTAGACATATCGCTATCATGACTGAGAAAGATTATCAACACACACTCGATACCATTGAGATTTATCTTCAAAAAGGTTCAAATGGACTTTCAGAAGAAGAAAAACAAGTATTATTAAGCCTCTCATTGCGCGCAGAAGCCTATGAGGAAGCTGTTTATCCAATGCCCTTGCCTTCAAAAACCATTGTTGGTATGATGCAAATAAAAATGTTTGAGCGCCAACTCAAACAAAAAGACTTGGCGTTGTTGCTAAATGTGTCCGAAACAACCCTTTCTGAAATCATGAACGGTAAAAGAAAAATTAATCTCCCATTGGCCCAACAATTGTATCAAAAACTCAATATTTCTGCCGATTTTATCCTACAAAATGCTTGAAAAACGGTTTTATACTGAGGGGTCTTTTTTTAGTTTGCAAATCCCAATTTAACGACTACTTTTGCAGCCGAAAATTAAGCAGCCACGTTTGGTCCCGTAGTTCAATGGATAGAATAGAAGTTTCCTAAACTTTAGATGTGAGTTCGATTCTCGCCGGGACCACTAAAAGAGGCTGTCAATCAGGCAGCCTCTTTTTTATAATCCTTATCAGGTTACTTAATTAATTTTTCAGCCAGCGGAAATAATAAATTATTTTCCAGGTGTACATGCTTGTGCAGGTCTTCTTCAAATGCTTTTAATTCATCCAGGCTAACTTTAAAGGTGGTGCAGGCTTCTTCTGGCGCTGTATAGTTATTGGTTAAGCGGCGTATTTCATAAAGCATTTCACCAGCGTGTTCATGTTCGGTTTCCATTACATTAACAGGGCCGGTAATATATCCGTTTGCAAATTTTGCTTCCTGCTTTTCTATAAATAATTTTTCCACTTCTTTAATGCGTGGAAATAACACCACTTCTTCTTTTTGCATATGCAGGGTCATTTCTTCCTGTATGGCAGTAAACAACTGCAATACTTTTACCATGTACGGAAAACGTTCGCCATGTTTTGTTGCTACTTTTTGTAAGTGGCCAATTATTGTGGGCATAGATTGCCTTACATAAAAGTGGTGGTGAATAAGAATATAACTAATGAGTTGTTCTGCATTCATCTGTTCAAAAGGCATTTGCAATTTTTCTTC
>JAYUKJ010000292.1:0-1369 GCA_043764555.1 Saprospiraceae bacterium | reverse complement strand
AACTTAGCGATGATTCAAGAATTGATACTTCTTTTGCATCCTCGCTCAAAATTTTCTTATTGGCAACCAATGTGAATTTTCCATGATTTTTGTGCAATCGCCAAGCACAAAATAAATCAATCAATAAAAAAGCAACGACGACGCCGACCGCTACGGCATCTAAGCGACGCCACGCCACAATGAGGGCCAACAAGCCCAATAATTCTAATAAAATAACCAAGGCAAATGCCGACGCGTCTTTTTGATAGTTGTAAGATTGAAATAATCCGGGAAGGGTTACTTTGCCTCTTGTCCGCGCTAATTTGCGCGTACCTAACCATTTCATTAAGGCTTCTCTGCTTGGTTGGAATCCGTGGTTTTGCTGAATTTCTGCCATATTTCTAAACTGTTTTTAAGGACGAATGATTTCAATATTTTAGGTAGCCTTTGATTTACAGTATTTTTAGCCCGTGCGTAAACCGACCGCGCCTTTATAGGCGGCTTGTGCGGAAAGAGTAGAAGATATGCTCAAAAGTGCGAACATGAAAAGAGTGGTTGTGAGAATGTTTTTTGATGACATGATGTGCGAATGTAGATTTTAAGTTATGAAAAAATTTGGTTGTATAGTTTATCCCTTGTGCGTTCGATTGCCAAAAGTAGGGAAGTGGTACAAATAAAAAATAAACATTATCATTAGAATTCACCACGACAATTTCGTTGATAAAATTTGTTAATCGCCGTTATTTTGCCGATAATTGCGTCAAAATCAAACTATTTTAGCAACATTTTATCTAAATTTCACCATCAGAATTTCCCGTATTTGAGCTTATTTGCCCGACAAGAGGCGAAAAAAACTTTTGGTCAATTATATTTGCCTCGAAGGGCGTCAAATACTGAGGGGTCCTAAAATGAACAATCTATCTGCATGACAAACGATTTTACCACCATTTTTGACTCTTTTTCGGCGGTTCAAAAAACCGAATTCAGACAATATATTCACCATTTTCACGCGGGGAATAAAGTTGGTTTGCAAGTCTTTGAACGCGTCGTTGTGTACAGTGAAACGGGCAGAGACGTTTTTGACGGACTATCTAACGACAATGAGCGGGTGAATATGTCTAATGATTTGTACGATTTAAAAAATTGGGCAATCGAATTTCTAACCATCCAATACATCAAAAAAAACAGCTTTGACGCCCAATTTTTGACGCTCGAAGCCTTGCGAAAGCAAAAGGGCTTGTCGGATATTTTAGAAAAAAAAACCAAACAGCTAAAAGACGCACTCACCAAACAGGCTAATCCTGATATTGGGTCGTCTATCTTGACATTGCGTTTGGCGGATGCCGATTATTTTACGACGGAGATTGACCCGTTGAAAAACTATCAGCCA
>JAYUKJ010000291.1:0-1369 GCA_043764555.1 Saprospiraceae bacterium | reverse complement strand
GTAGTGAATATTGACAAAGTTGTTTTATAATACGCGCGATTTTCTACTTTTGCGCCTATGATGGATTACGAAAAATTACGGCTCAAGCCGACCAAATTTGTGACACTGACATCCTTGAACGCGGATGAGTTTGACTATTTATTGCCTACGTTTACGAAAGAATTATTGCGTCTTTACCGTAAAACGTCGCGTGGCACAGTACGATTAAATAAATTTCAATGGCGAACGGAACTCCCGAGTGCTGCTCACCATTTATTCTTTATTCTTACTTATTTGAAGGAAAATCCAACCCAAGAATTTCATGGGGCGATATTTGACCTTTCTCAAGAAACGGTAAGTGGCGTCATAAAAGACTGTATATCAGCACTTAATGAAACTCTACGGCTAAAAAAACTTTTACCTTGTAAGCACGGTGATGAGTACGCCGATTTTTTGGTGGACTTAAAAAAACGCTTTTCTGATAACCGTAATATTCATGTTGGCGACTCGCTCATGGATTGCTCTGAAATCGAAGTTCAACGTCCCCTTGATAAAGGCGAGCAAGAAGATAATTATAGCGGTAAAAAACATTATCATACGGTTAAAAAGCTGATAATCAGCTTATTCTGTGGTTACATAACTTTTGCTTCGCATCATTTTACAGGAGCTGTCAACGATAAAAAAGTCGCTGATTTGGAAGAAATAATATTTCCAAAAGACTCCTACTTATGGACAGACTTAGGATTTATAGGGTACGAAAATAAAGATGTCAACTTGGTAATACCTCATAAAAAACCGCGAAAACAAGAATTAACTCAAGCACAAAAAGATGAAAATCAATTGATTGCATCTTATAGAATACGAAATGAACACGCCATTGGTGGAATGAAGCGGTGCAGAATAATGAAAGATGTTATTCGAATTCATAATTCAGAAAAACGTGACATCATTTTTTCAGCATGTGCGGGCATTCACAACCTAAGAACTATTTTTAGAAATATCTAATAACAATTTTTGTCAATTAACACTAATGACGATTGAAGAAATTTCACAATGTTTATTAAACGGCGGCGTGGCCTTGTTGCCCACCGACACCGTTTATGGTTTGGCCGCAAGCCCCTTGCATCCGAAGGCCGTTGCGCGCATTTTTAGCTTAAAAGCACGTCCGCAAACGCACAATTTGCCGATTATGGTCGCTTCGCCCGACGACATAGCGGCTTTGGGCGTCGATATGAACGGCCATGTTCAAAAACTTTTGGCCTCCGCATACATCCCAGGCGATGTGACAATGGTGATGGGTTTCAAAAGCACCCCCTCAGTATCTTGGCTCGAAGGCCGCGAAGAAGTGGCTATTCGCATCCCAAATCACCCGCTCATGTTAGCGATTTTG
>JAYUKJ010000290.1:0-4555 GCA_043764555.1 Saprospiraceae bacterium | reverse complement strand
CAACCTCAATGCCGACAAACAGCAAGACATTATCAATGAATTGGCGGGGCATGAACTGTCGCATCAGTGGTGGGGCAACGCGCAACTCCAACCCGATTATCGAGAAGGAAGTGGTCTATTGACGGAGACTTTGGCGCAATACACCGAACTGATGTTGTATAAATTGGCACATGGCGCAGCCAAAATGCAAGACCTTGTGAACCTTCATCGGGAGCTTTACGACAGTGAAAAAGCCTTCAGTGGCGAAGCCGCTTTGTACAATGCCGACCCCAATAATGCGAACGTTATTTACAACAAAGGATTGGTGAAAATGCATGAATTGTACGTCTTGATTGGTGAGAAGCGCATCAACTCAGCGTTGAAAAATCTATTGGCGCAGCATCGATACCCGTTGCCGCCCGCGACAAGTTTGGATGTGATGGCCGCCTTGAAAGCGGTTGTTGAGCGGGACAAACATGAAGCGATTGAAGATATTTTTAAGAAATAGCAAGCAGAAATTAAGAAAAGTAGTCCAATTTTATAGGAAAATAAGGAAAAATGGCTTTTATACTGAGGGGTCCTAAAACGCACATTTTTAGAATAAACTTCCGTCAATTTCCGCCGAAACCACATTTATTTTGCCATTTCAAGAATAGACAAAATCATTCTAAAACGCATTGAAAACGATAAAATACTGAGGGGCCCTTCAACATTTTTTTCGTGAATGAAAAATAAGAAAAACTTTGGTAGAACGATGATAAATACTACTTTTGCGACGATTTTTAAAGAATTCAATAAAAAAAATAGATAAGGAATGGCTAATATAGGTCGTATCAAACAAATTATTGGTGCAGTCATAGACGTGAGCTTTGCGGGCGAAGGGTCTAAATTGCCCGAAATCCTCACGGCGCTGTCGGTGAAAAGGCCAAACGGCGACGAAGTTATTTTGGAAGTTCAACGCCACTTGGGTCAAGATTCAGTGCGGACAATTTCGATGGACGCAACAGACGGCTTGACACGCGGCATGGAAGTCGTGGATTTGGGCAACCAAATCTCGATGCCAACGGGTGAGCAAATCCGTGGTCGTTTGTTCAACGTTATCGGCGAACCAATTGACGGTATCGGCCCCGTGCCAAAAGGCGATACGGGTTACTCGATTCACCGTAAGCCACCGACTTACGAGCAATTGTCAACGGAAACGGAAATCCTTTATACAGGTATCAAGGTGATTGACTTGATTGAGCCGTACTCAAAAGGTGGTAAGATTGGTCTTTTTGGTGGGGCTGGTGTGGGTAAAACCGTACTTATCATGGAACTTATCAACAATATCGCGAAAGGTTACGACGGTATGTCGGTTTTTGCGGGTGTTGGCGAGCGTACACGTGAGGGTAATGACTTGCTCCGTGAGATGATTGAATCGAACGTTATTAAGTACGGTGACGCTTTCAAACACTCGATGGAAGAAGGCGGTTGGGATTTGTCTAAAGTTGACAAAAAAGAACTCGAAAGCTCGCAAGCAACCCTTGTATTTGGTCAGATGAACGAGCCTCCTGGGGCGCGTGCGCGTGTGGCTTTGTCGGGTTTGACGATGGCAGAATATTTCCGCGACGGTGATTTGAATGACCCGAACGGTGGCCGTGACATCTTGTTTTTCATTGATAACATTTTCCGTTTCACGCAAGCGGGTTCGGAAGTATCGGCTCTCTTAGGTCGTATGCCTTCGGCGGTAGGTTATCAGCCGACTTTGGCGACCGAAATGGGTTTGATGCAAGAGCGTATCACGTCAACAAAGCGTGGTTCGATTACATCTGTACAAGCCGTTTACGTACCTGCGGATGACTTGACCGACCCGGCTCCCGCAACGACATTTGCCCACTTGGACGCAACAACGGTATTGAACCGTAAAATTGCATCATTGGGTATCTATCCTGCGGTTGACCCACTTGACTCAACATCCCGTATTTTGGACCCGAAAATCATCGGTGAAGCACATTACGGTTGCGCGCAACGGGTAAAAAATATTTTGCAACGCTACAACGAATTGCAAGACATTATTGCGATTTTGGGTATGGAAGAATTGTCGGAAGAAGACAAATTGACGGTAACGCGCGCGCGTCGTGTGCAACGTTTCTTGTCGCAACCATTCCACGTTGCGGAGCAATTTACAGGTTTGAAAGGCGTTCTCGTGCCAATCGAAGAAACAATTCGTGGTTTCAACATGATTATGGATGGCGAAGTTGACCAATATCCAGAAGCAGCGTTCAACTTGGTTGGTTCGATTGACGAGGCGATTGCAAAAGGTAAAAAACTCATCGCAGAAGCAAACAATTAAAAATAAGTTATGAGTTATGAATTATGAGTTATAAGTTATGAATTATGAGTTATAAGTGGGGTTGCTACAACTCATATCTTATAACTCATAACTCATAACTTATAACTCATAACTCATAACTTATAACTCATAACTATAAAAAAGATGAATATAACGGTATTAACGCCCGATAAAGAGATTTTCAAAGGTGAAATCACGTCCGTCAAAGTGCCTGGCACGGGTGGACAGTTTCAGGTTTTGAAAAATCACGCTGCCCTTGTGTCGTCGTTGGCGAAAGGCAAGGTCTATTTGAAAAAAGCCGACGGTAGCCTCATGAATTTTGGCATCGAAAAAGGTTTTATCGAAGTGCTGAACAACGAAGTGTCGTTGCTCGTGCAAGGCGTGAACTAAAGATAATTCCAAAGGTTTCAAATTCCAGATTTCGACGTTTTGACTTGGCATTTGAAATTTTTAGGACCCCTCAGTATAAAAGCCGTCCCGTTAGCTAACGGGACGGCTTTTATACTGAGGGGACCTCTTTTATTTTTTCTTAAATAAATACATCCCTTTATCCGCGTAAATAGTCGCTTCTTTTAGTTTATTTCCCATTTCTTTGGCTTTTTCGATGTCGCCTTTAGTGGTATAATTTTTCAATAATTCAAAATACACCATCGCCGATTTTGGGAAACGTTTTAATAACCCCTGATACTTTTCAATGGATTTATCCATTTTTCCCGCCTTTTCGTGCATTTTGGCAATACTATAAGCCACAGGTCGGGCATAAAGAGGCGGCTCGCCATAGCCCAAATCTATTTCATTTTTCTCTGCCTTCGCCAATAACAGTGCGGCATTTTCATAGTTGCCTTGATGACTGGCGATGCAGCCTTGCAACTCCAAACTTGCCGTGTTTAACGTGTTTTGATACCCCCAAGTAAAACGCCCGAAGCCTTGGTTTAAGGAACTGTCCTTTCCTGTTTGCTTTTCATTTCGCCACAATATGGCATCTAAACTATTAGAAAATTGAATTGCCTCGTTTACATTGTTTTTATCAAGGGCAACCATTCCTTTTGCGAATAATGTTAAGCAATTTTTAAATTCCATCGTCGCAAAGCTGTAAGTGGTGTCCGTATTCTTAACTTTTCCAAGCTGACTTATCGCTTTATCCCAATTGCCAAAAGCCATTTCCATTTTGGCGGGAGCCAATATGCCTTGATTAAAAAAAGAGCCATCATAGATTTTTTTTCTGTCTTTATCCACTTTCATGTTTTTTAGCTTTTCAGCATAAAAAAGGGCTTCATTGTGGCGACCATCGTGGACACAATTGTTGATTAAATAATTGATATTGTGGATGTAATTCCAATTGTCAACTTCCTCAATCCCTTCGTTTTTCATGTACGCTGAATCCACTTTTACGGAAGCGACAAAGGCATCGTGCGCCCGTTTGTAATCACCTACACGGTTGTAAATATGCCCTGGCATATGCACAATATGTCCCGAATTAGGTCCCAATGCCGTCAAAGCATCGGCACTTGCCAAGGCACGTTCTGGGCAACAATGTTCCATCACATGAATCCAATAATGGTGAAAAGCGTGGTTATTGGGGTCAATGCGTTGTGCATCTTTTAACAAAAACTCGCTGTACATCTGCCCTTCATTGGGATTCATATCGGTATCAAAACCACTCATTTTGCCCAAGGCTAAAAACAATTTGGCATCAATGTCTTCGGGAAATTTATGGATAATCACTTCATATTTTTTAACGATTTCTGGATAGGCTTTCTCTTTGAGCGAATCGCCCAAAAGTGCTATTTCAGCATACAATTTCTCCTTTTCATTGGCAGTTTTAACCAATTTTTTTAACTGCATTGCGGCATTTTTTTTCAAACTCGTGAGTACGCTGTCTTCATCGGGACCAGGCGTTTGAAGCAATCCCCAATAAGGCATAATCGCCGTTGAATCGTGCTTAATCGCTTCTTTGAAAGCGCGATAGGCTTCAAAATCCCAAAAATCGTGTAAAAGATTAATCCCTTGATTGAAATAGGCTTGCGTTTTTTCAGATTTGGTAACAATTGCCATTTTCGATTGACCAATGCCCATCATCAATTTTGGCGACGGTAGATTGTGGATATAAAAATTTTGCGCCCGCGATGCTTGGATATGGGCGAGGTGGTTATGACCGTGCGATTCGGTTGTTTTATTGTCCTCTACATGGTGGTCGTGTTGGGCAAAAGCAAGATTCGCCAAAAGGCAAAAAGCGAGGAATAC
>JAYUKJ010000289.1:0-4557 GCA_043764555.1 Saprospiraceae bacterium | reverse complement strand
TGTTGAAAGAATTGACGCATCAACAAGGCTTCTTAAAATCAGTTGATGCCAAGTTGAACAATGAGCGTTTTGTCGCAAATGCCAAACCCGAAGTGGTGGCGGTTGAGCAGAAAAAACGGGCGGATGCGTTGGCACGGATTGGGATTTTGGAGGAAAGTTTAGCGAAAATGTAAAGGCATAATAAAATTCAATTTTCAATGATAAGACTTGCAACCGAAGCAGAAGAATTAGTTTTAATTGAAAAAAGAATGAGAAATGCGCATTCTTTTGACGCTTTACCGTGCTTGGAGGCTACGGTTGAAGACTTGAATGAAGCCGTTATTAAACTTATTTATTTGCCTGCTGCAATTGATAAAGCCACATTAGCAACGACCAAATTAACTTGGCGACAACAATTAGCATCGTTACGATTGTATGATTTAAGATATGATTGCCCTACAAATGCAGCAATTCTATTATTCGGTTTAAATCCATTGTATTTCGCACCAGGTGCTTATATTCAATATGTTAGAACGGATAGTACAGAGCGTATTTTAGACAAGGTAAAGGTTGACAAAGTATTCAAAGGTTCATTGTATGATGTTTTACGAAATGTCGATGGTTTTGTCAAATACAATATTTGTTTATCGCGTCCTGTTCCTATTAAAGGTAGTTTTCGCGATGAAAACGTCGTAAATTATCCTTATAAAGCCATTCGGGAGTTTGTGATGAACGCCATTATGCACCGCAATTATGAATCTAACGCGCCGATTTATATTTATGAGTTTTCGGATAGAATCGAAATTACAAATAGTGGCGGTTTATACGGGAATGTCAGCACAACGAATTTTCCAAACGCTAACGACTACCGAAATCCTATTTTAGCCGAAGGTATGAAACTCTTAAACTACGTCAATCGGTTTAACTACGGAATTCAGGACGCTCAAAAAAGTCTCGCAGACAATGGAATGTCACCTGCGGAATTTAATACAGAATCACCCACACAGTTTTTAGTGACGATTAAAGTAAATAGTAGATGGTGATTTTATTGACTGAATGAAGAAAATGGGCAAATGCACGTGTTGTGCGTTTGCCCATTGCTATTGTGGGAAGTTTTGACTGTTCATTTTCAAAAGAGGACCCCTCAGTCATGCTTTCAGCTTGATGAAGCCAAAGGCTTCATCAAGCTTAAAGCATGACCGAGGGGTCTCTTCACGTCAAAAAATTAAGCATCAAAAAAACAGATACTTTTGTAAATTTAGTGGCCATTGCTTTTGTCATTCAATAGAAATCTCTAAGTCGCGTGTCTCCAAAGCAAAAGAGATTCTTACTGAATGACAAAAAACGACGACCCACTAAATTTACGAAAGTACAAGAAAACAAGAGCCGTCAACTGACAACAGTTAATGGCTCTTTTTTTATTTTATTTAATTGGTTAAAATTCAACAAAAACGGTGCATCTACCGCTTTTCCTTACGTTAGTAGCGACGATTATAAGGAAAGTCGCGACGATTATAAGGAAAGTAGCGACGATTATAAGGAAAATAGCGACGATTATAAGGAAAGTAGTGACGATTATAAGGAAAGTAGCGACGATTTAGAGTTCCAGCTTTCCAAAAGTTAAAAACTTTTGGAAAGCTATTCCACCATTAAAATGTAAATTTCTTACGCACTCAAAAGTTTTGGTACTTTCGTAAATTTAGTGGTAAGTTGCGTTTTTGTCACTGCTGTATGACAAAAAAACGACTGCCACTAAATTTACCAGACTACCAAAGTTTTTTAACTTTTGACAAGTTATTTCAGAACGCACGGACTTAATCGCAATTTTATGTGATATACATTTGTTAATCATAGGTTAACGCATTACATCAAATCATACTTTGGTGTAAATTTTGCGTTAGTAATAACGTTAATATCCTGCTGATATTGACGTTATTATTTAATCTTAAATTGTTAAAGTCATGCACAATAAAATTTTGTTGACTTTTACCGCTTTGAATCAAGCGCTTCTGTACTCTTTTGCCATGACGGTGTGCCAAAGGATGTCGGACGACCCGCAATTCGCGTCTTTTCGGACGGATGTGGACTTGCTCAAAGCTGAAACGGAGGCTTTGTCCGTTGCCATTGCCAACGCAAATCGGGGCAGTCAGGCGCAAACTGCCGCAAAAAACGACGCCATGTCGGTGGTCGTCAAACGCTTGAAGCGCCTTGTCTATTTGCTCAATGGCATCGAAGATTTGAGCGACGCAACCATCAAAACGGCGGGTTTCGACCCGCGTACCGACGCTTCGACGGTAAAAGAGTTCAAAACGCCCACCAATCTTGCCGTCGTCGATTTGCGAGAAGAAGTGGGTGCCGTGAAATTTACTTGGTCGGGCTGCGCAGCCGCCACAAATTACGGCATCGAGACTCAAATTGATGGCGAAACGACTTGGCAAAATGGCGTTTACGCATCCGCTCAAAGTGCCGTCATTCGTGGCTTGGCGTCGGGCAAATATTATTGGTTGCGGGTCTGCACGTTATCCACGCGTGAACGCAAAAGTGCGTATTCGGAACCCATCAAAGTGTTGGTGAGCTAAAATGTCCGACTGCCCAAAACGGCGACGCGTTGTCTCAAAACCTTGAGTTCCTAAAACGAATAGCGCTTATTCGTTTCTTTTTTTCATACATAACATACACACCGTTTTTTTATGACAACGCCTTTATCATAGTGCCTGCATCCGCGAGATGACAGGCACTTTTTAATTGAAGTAGGCGTTGAACAAAAAAAAGACCCCTCAGTATAAACGCCATTTTCCACTCAAAATTGAGCAAAAAACGGCGTTTATACTGAGGGGGTCCGTCGGAAGATAGATAGAAAACGTAAAACTGAAATTTTGTGTAAATATTTAAAGGCGAGTTATTACTTTTGCGCCGATAACAGGCTCAACAGTATTTATGGAGCATCACTTTTGAAAATTTACTATCTATGACACATTTTGAAAATCTCGCGCCTTCGGAACTTCAGCAACTCGAAGAAGTCGTTGTTCAAATCTCCATTCTCGTCGCAGGAGCCGACGGTACAATCGACGCCGAAGAAGCAGCTTGGGCGGATAAGTTAGCGCACATTCGCGGCTATTCAGGCGACAAATGGTTGCAAGAATTTTATGATGAAGTAGCCACTAATTTTAGAATTCGCTTCAACGATTTGCGCAAATCTTTGCCAACCGATACGGCTTTGCGCCAAACGACATTGGCAACCGAAATCGCTAAAGTCAACCCAATTCTCGCTAAACTCGAGCCTCAAGCGGCTTATAAAATGTACCAAAGCTACCTAACTTTGGCAACGAGTATCGCTAAGGCATCGGGCGGCATTTTAGGCTTTGGCGCCATAAGCCGCGCCGAAGAAAAAGTCATTCATTTGACGATGATTACACCGATTGCGGAGCCAATCGTCGAG
The DNA here is from genome assembly GCA_043764555.1 of Saprospiraceae bacterium. GTDB lineage: Bacteria > Bacteroidota > Bacteroidia > Chitinophagales > Saprospiraceae > JAAFJT01. Next base: position 1,139 of record JAYUKJ010000289.1, on the reverse strand, counting down.
CAGCAAACGGAAGAATAGTTAAATAAGAAATAGGACCCCTCAGTATTTTTGCAATTTTTTTATAAAAAATTGTCCACCAACCAATTATAAACGGCGGTTGTGAGCGATGCGGAAATGTAAAAATATTACAATATTTTAGCAATTCAATATCAAGCACAACAGTTTTTAAAAATCCTAAATAGAATGAGAAGAATAACACTTCGTAAAGCCTTGCTTGAAGCAATGGATGAAGAAATGCAACGCGACGACCGCGTCTGCTTGATGGGCGAAGAAGTTGCTGAATACAACGGCGCGTATAAAGTGAGCGAAGGTTTGCTCGACAAATACGGCGCGCGTCGGGTGATTGACACGCCGATTGCGGAACTCGGTTTTGCGGCGATTGGCGTCGGTGCCGCCATGAATGGTTTGAAGCCAATTGTGGAGTTTATGACCTGGAATTTTGCCGTTTTGGCATTTGACCAAATCGTTAACAATGCCGCTAAAACCCTCGCACAATCAGGTGGACAGTTCGCTTGTCCGATTGTTTTCCGCGGGCCATCGGGTTCGGCGGGACAGTTGGCACAACAGCATTCGCAGATGTTTGAGAACTGGATGGGCAATGTCCCGGGTTTGAAAGTCATCTCGATTGTTGACCCTTACGACGCAAAAGCCTTGTTGAAAGCCGCAATCCGCGACGAAGACCCCGTTTGTTTCATGGAATCGGAGATTCTCTACAATTTTCCAACGGCAAAAGGTACACTCGGAAAGGATAAAAACGGCGTTGACAAACCGTTGCCTTACGAGTCGTTCGGTTTGGTTCCCGAAGGAGAAGACATTATCGAGCAAATCGGAAAAGCGGCCATTCGCCGTGAAGGCACCGACGTGACGATTGTTTCGTTCAACAAAATGGTGATTGAATGTTGCTACGCGGCAATGGAATTGGAACGCGAAGGCATCTCAGCCGAGGTGATTGACTTGCGCTCAATCCGTCCTTTGGACATCGACACCATCATCAAATCGGTCAAAAAAACCAACCGCTTAATCGTTGTCGATGAGTCTTGGCCGATGTTTGGCGTTTCGTCGGAAGTCGCTTATCAGGTTCAAAAACACGCTTTTGACCACTTGGATGCACCCGTCATACGCGTCAACAGCGCCGATGT
>JAYUKJ010000288.1:0-1372 GCA_043764555.1 Saprospiraceae bacterium | reverse complement strand
GTCGAAAAGGGCATTATCGAGAACTTTTTGACAACATCAGAAAGCAAGGCTACACCAAGGTTCGGGTGGATGAAGAACTTCTCGACCTTGAACCCGCAATGCAAGTTGACCGCTTCAAAACGCACGATATTGAGGTCGTTATTGACCGTTTGCAAGTCGGCGAAGACCGCCGCGAACGACTTATGACGTCGTTGGGAACGGCTTTAAAAATGGGAAATGGCATCGTAATCGTCATCAGTACTGAGGGGTCCTCTTCGGTGACGAATGAAAAATTAAAAAACAAATTAAGCGCAGAAAAGACTGATAATCAACAGGATACGGGTTCAGTTGTCACGTTTTCAAAGCATTTGATGGATGCCGAAAGTGGTATTTCTTACGAAGAACCATCGCCGAATACATTCTCTTTCAACTCGCCTTATGGCGCGTGTCCGCATTGCAAAGGATTAGGTGATGTGGCGGAAGTTGACCGCGAAAAAGTTATTCCCGACCCAACAAAATCCATCAATGAAGTGGGCATTTTGCCGTTTGGTGAGGTGCGCGAAAATTCGACTTTTCAGCAATTGAAATTGATTGCCAAAAAGTATGATTTCACTTTTTCAACGCCCATCAAAGACATTCCCGAAGCCGCGCTGAACGTTATATTGTTAGGTGGAGAAAAAGCAAGCCTAAAAATCAATTCGGGAACCGTGATGTCCAACGAAATGGTGTATGATTTGGCATCGTCGGGCTTGTTTCCGATGTTGAAAAAATGGTACGAAGACACAACTTCGGAGAAAATTGCGACGTGGGTTGCCGATTTTATGACCGTCGGCACGTGTCCCGAGTGTTCGGGATTTAGATTGAAGAGAGAGAGTTTACACTATAAAATTGGGGAACGCAATATTGGCGAATTGGCGTTGATGGACATGAATCAATTGAGTGAATGGTTTGACAACATTGACGCGCAACTCAATGATAAACAACGGGTTATAGGTAAAGATATTTTGAAAGAGATTCGGATTCGCATCGGCTTTTTGCTCAATGTTGGTCTCGATTATTTGAGCCTCACGCGACCTGCGGGCAGCCTATCGGGCGGTGAATCGCAACGGATTCGACTCGCTACGCAAATCGGCTCGCAACTCACGGGCATCACCTATATTTTGGACGAACCTTCCATCGGTTTGCATCAGCGCGACAACGAACGTTTGATTGCGGCTTTGCAACAACTCCGCGACATTGGCAACACGGTTATCGTCGTAGAACACGACAAAGACATTATGATGGCATCCGATTATTTGATGGATTTGGGTCCGGGCGCAGGCAAACTCGGCGGTGAGATTGTTGGGCAAGGTACACCCGCGCAATTCCTTCTAAATCAAACAGTTACGGCGGA
>JAYUKJ010000287.1:0-4564 GCA_043764555.1 Saprospiraceae bacterium | reverse complement strand
GCACAAACGACAGCGCAACGATAGAATTTAAAACAAATTTAAAGACCCCGAGCGCAACCACGTTCAATTGGATAAGCAACAACGTCAACACGGGTATTCCGCCGATGGGCGACGCTAACACGTTGATTTTCAAAGCCTTATCGAATAAAACGGAGGACGTGGTGACGGTCCGCATGATGGTTAAAACGGTGGCCGAAGGTTGCCCCGCAACGACAGTCGTAACGGTGAATGTCAAGCCGTTGCCCATTTTATACAATCCCGGGAATCTGTTTGTCGAAGGCGGTCAACGCCTCGGGGTGCGTTTTACGGCGAATGTGGCGGGGACAAAAATTGATTGGACGAACAACGAAACGGCGATTGGTTTGCCTCGGCGTGGCGCGTCCGACATTCAATTTACGGCAACAATGAACGCCTTAAATCGGCCCATCGTCGCCAATATTGTGGCTACCGCAAGCCTCGACGGCTGTGTGGAACAGCCGCAAATGTTTTCCATCACTTTGTTGAAGGGTCCCTCAGTAACAACGCCTTTGGCAACCGTTCAGAATGGCGTGAGTAAATAATTTTATGCGTAAAACGCTCTTGGGAAACGACTTAAATGAGATTTGCAACTGTTTCATCGAATTTTTAATTTTTATTTTTTCAACAAATCGCGGCTTTAAAAATACGTTTTTTTATTGTTTCGGTAATCAATGCGGTTTGAGCAGTCATAAAAAGCCGTTTTTTGGGAAGCCCTTACGTCACTAAGAATTGTGACCTTGTTGAAAAAAATGACAATGCGGTATTCATCTTGCAGCCGTTAAGAAAATTTTAGATTTTAGATTCCAAATTTCATTAAAACTGCCGAGAAGCCAATAATTTTAGAACGCTTAGACTTGCTTCTTATATTCAAACAAATAAATTTTAAAACTAACATCAGTAACACAATTACAAGTAGTCTTAAACACTTTAACGCCTCATGCTTAACGGATTATTCATCAAGCGATTGGTCTTATTTTTATTGTTGATTTACGGTTGCCGATTGGCAGAACCGAGCGATATTGTCAATCATGACCGCCTTTTAGGGCGTCGTTTTCCCCATGTATCTTGTTTAGAGGCGTTTGATTTTACGCGCCCTAATAACTTCACCGACCGCAAAGTGAAGGCATTTTTTTGCAAAAATTGCCCGATGTGGTGCTAATCCGAGCGTATAGCGCACGTAGGTAGAGGCTTGTGCGAGACAAACACATTAAAAAAATAAGAAAAGAGTAAGTGTATCAAAACAAAGAAATTGTGAGGAATTTAGGTATTTAAAAGTGTCGTAAAGCAGTGTAAAGTGGGCAAGTAAAATGATTTCGACTATTTATCATCCGATAGTGTTAGAATTTTAAGGTTCATTCTTTCGTCGCCGCTATTTTTAATGAATGGCGGCTTTTTTAAAACCATCAAAACAGGACTTTTTAAGTCTGTAAAAATTAGTTTTTGTGTTTATTATTTATGTCAGCCCTTCAATACATATTGGAGGGCGTTTTTTTTTGTGTTTACCGCCGTGCGGGTTAAAAGCAACTACCAAACGCCTAAACGATGTTTAACCTCTCTCGAACCTGCGCCTTGTGAGCGCGACTAATCAAGACCTTATCCGTTCCGATAATTACCTCATTTTCTTCGATGTGAGCGATTTTACTCACGTTTACGACAAAAGCACGGTGCGTCTTTAAAAACAGCGGGTGTTTGAGTTTTACGGCCAATTTCTTCATGTTCGTATTGAGTTTAAAATCGCCACGCACCGTTTTCACGATGACGTACTCGCCGTGTCCCTCAAAATACAGAATTTCGGACACGTCAAAACGCATTACCCGCCCCTCAGTACGGAGGAAAATATAATCAGGAACAGCATCCGCTAAGGACGGAATTTCGGGCAGCGTCGGCAGGACTTTTTGAGCCAACAAAGCCGCTTTTTCGGCTTGAATTTCTATGACTAAACCCAACACTTCCGTAAAGTTTTGCGCTTCAAAAGGCTGTTTTATCTCCGCCGTTACGAGATAATCGGGCAAATCCATCGTTGTTTCATCGGGATTTGACAGCACCACGATTTGCGGAACGGCCCGCATTTTTTTCAAGCAATCAATGCTTAGTTGACAAATCGCCGCCTTATCCCAAAAAACGACGTTGGGTTTTTCGACCTCAATAGATGCACAGGATTGGGCCGAATCTTCACACACCGCCACGATTTTTAAGTTGGGCAATGCGTTGCTAATCTGTAAAATGTGGCTATTAATGCACTTGTTTTTGCCCACCACAAGGCAAGTAATGACTGGTAGCTTCAGTGCGTTAGACATTGAATTACTGTTTAAAATGAACCTAAAAATGTTGTGTTAGTTAGAAAATTAGGTGAATGAAAAATGACAGACAACGAAGCCGCAAACACCTGTACATCAGGCGTTTGTGCGCTTTAATTCTTAATTTTTAATTTTTAATTTTCCAAAGTGGCGTGGAATAAAACAATCGCCTTGTGCTTACGCACCTAAAAAAATTAACACGTTTTAATGTGGTTTAGAATCAAAAAAAATTTGCAAGCCACTTAAAAGAAGTGAGATGGGTAAATAAATATTAGGAGAGCTAAATTATAGTCTTAAACGGTTGTTTTTAGCGTTTATCCCTAACCAAAAAAGGGTAGGAAAGCGTCAAATGCAGACTTTTGGCAACCAACGAACGAAATTGACGCAAGCCTGTTTTTTAAAGCCTTAATTTTGGCTTAAATTCACAATTAGGGCTGCTTAAATAGCGGACACTCAACACATTGATTGTTAAAATGTTCGCAAAAAAGGTAAATTAAGTTGATTAAAGATAGCGAGCGAGTAGAAATTTTTGCGGTCACAAAATTTAATTTTTTTGAATCAAATTTTTGAGAGAAGTGGGGAAGGCCGTTTTTTTGTGAAAATTAACCAATAGTAATTTGATTACGAACGAATTATGAAGCTAAACTAATGATTATGTTTAGCCAAAGGCGCGTCAAAAGTAATGCCGAAAAACTGTCAGAATGTCTTTAACTACTTGTTAATCAACTACTTAGATTCATTCTTCATTAAACAAATTAACGATTACACAATATCATTAACCAAAATACACCCCCTCAGTATCCACGCGCTAAATCTTGATTTTTACCTCGTGAGCGACGCAAAAACGGCGCTGCACACCGCCTTTATGTGCCTAAAAAAAGGAAATAAAAACGATAAACCAATTTTTGAAGGTGCAAAGGTTGGGTAAACTTCCGACACTAATACTTGATTTAGGTTAGTTTGTTTCGCTAAACGATAAAATATGGCACTGTTTTACGCTTTTATGACGAATGTGACAAGGTAAGTAGCACTTAAAAAATAATTTAGCGATTTCGATAGTATAAGTATTTGATTTTCAATGCGTTAAATCTTAGAGTTTACATTTTATATTTTAAATTGTTACTAAATAAATTGTCCAAACGCATACAACCCGTCATCTGAACAACACAACACCGAACTATGAAGAAACGACTACGCATTATAACAACGATATTAGCCCTCTTTTTTCCAAGACTTTTTATGATAGCCCAAACTACGGGCGAACAACACACACACACGCAACACTGCGCCTCGACGCCGTTTTTAGTTCGACAAATGGCCGAAGACGCAACTATGAACACACATTTAGCGGCAATTGAAAGGCTTATTGCCGACAGTCGCCAACAACTACAAACAAGGGGTGGCGATACGATTATCGTCATCCCCGTTGTGGTTCACGTGCTTTATGGTGCGGCCAAAGACAATATCAGCGACTTGCAGGTGACAACGCAAATCAGCCGCCTCAACCTTGATTTTAATAAATTGAACGAAGAACTCGATAAGACCCCCTCAGTATTCAGACCTCTAATTGCCGATTGTCGGATTCAGTTCAAGCTCGCCGCGCGTGACCCGAGCGGGAATGCGACAAGCGGCATCCTACGTTACAACCGACCGTCGCGGAATTGGGGCGTCAACAACGACATCAAAAATCCCGAAAAAGGCGGCGTTTCGCCGTGGAATCCAAGCAATTATCTCAATATTTGGGTCTGCACCATCGGCGACGGCATTTTGGGCTACGCCTCATTTCCTGGCTGTGCGCCCGCCGTAGATGGGATTGTGGTGGACAATACGGCTTTTGGGACGACAGGCACGGCGCGTTTTCCGTTCAACAAAGGCCGAACCTGCGCCCACGAAATTGGGCATTGGTTGGGTCTTTTTCATACGTGGGGCGATAGAGAATGTGGCGACGACTTAATCGCCGATACACCGATGCAAAAAAACGCGCACGTCGGCGACATAACGACCCCTCAGTATAGCGACTGTACGGGCCTCATTCAGTTGGATATGACCATGAATTTTATGGAATACGTCAACGATGCGTCCATGTGGCTGTTTACCGAAGGCCAAAAAACGCGGATGCGGGCCGTTTTGACGCATCCCGCAATGCGCGGCAGTTTGGCCCATTCGGACGGTGCAATACCCGTTACAGCCCCCAAAAATGGCTGCGATACGGTCAAAAAAGTGGCCGCTTATTACGTCATGGACAAAAC
>JAYUKJ010000286.1:0-4568 GCA_043764555.1 Saprospiraceae bacterium | reverse complement strand
CATTTTGGCAAAATGTCTTTGGTAACACACCAACGATTCTTCTCATGAACGTAATCATTATTGAGTGCCTAACAAATTTACCTTTTTATCGTGGAATAACTTTCCAAAAGTTGCAACTTTTGGAAAGTTGTCGCCCAAAAAGACAATTTGTTATACACTCTTTTTACCCCCTCAGTGTCTTTCGCTATTTTGAACAAGAAGAACGTTGCTCCACCAAAAATATCAGCGACCCCGTTGTCACATATTCGCCAAAACTGGATTTGATTCCCCAAAACGAAATCTGTTACATTGCATCATGTTTCAGATTAGGATAAAACACACACGGAACAAAGCGAAACTTATGTAATTCAAATAAATTCTACACAAAAGCGTACCCAATGCCCATTTTGGGGCGTATGCACCGACCTTTCTCTTAGTTACCTTTTTCATTTTCAATCTGCGCTTGCTGTCAATCGGTGAATCCCGCGTTGGACAATTCTGATTTTACTAAAAAATTGATTGTCACCCCCTCAGTAATTTGCGTTTAAAAATAGGACATTGCTCAACGTGACGTCAACTGTCACCGTTGAAGCGGAATTTTAACGTGCTTACTTCAACTTTTATTCTAAATATCATACGAATGTCGAAACTTACACAAGTTCAGCAAACTTTATTTGCCCTATTTGTTGTCTCTATCTTGCCTTTGACTGCTCACGCACAGTTGGAAATGACCAAATCCGTGGACTCTGCTACTGTCCTTTCGGGCAACCGATTCACATACACCTTGAAGTACAGGTGCGCTTCTATTGTATCAGACTGCGGAAATGTGATTGTTTTTGACACCATCGCCACGGGTTTAGGCGTAATTTCCACAATTGGCACGCCCCACACCGTCAACAATGGAACGGTAACGGGCAACAACGTTAGGTTTGATTTTATCAATCCATTGCCCGCTGGCTCGACGGGTGATTTAAAGATTATCGTTGCTTATCCCAACGGCACAACGCCAAATAATACGACATTGAGCAATCGCGCGTGGATTTCGGACGGTTTGACAAAAATGCCGAGCAACACAGTGACCAATACTGCCATTGCCGTTAATCGGATGATACCCGAAAAAACGCTCATTGCGGGCGGTTCAGTGGGTGCACCTTCCGTTTACCAAATCCGCGTTTGCCCAACGAATCCAATTGATGGGTATTACGTGCCAAACGGTACACTCAATCCCCAAAATTTGATGATTACCGACCAACTGCCCGCAGGGGCGACAATTTTATCCATTTCGGACGGCGGCACGAGCAACGGGTCAGGACTCATTACTTGGATTGTTCCCGATGATGAAGTAAAGGTAGATATTGGAAATACTATAAAGTGTGTTAACCGAACTGTGACCGTTCAGTACAATTCACCGACTTTTAACGTTGGCGACATTGTTACCAATAATGCGCAAACAACGCACACACCTTTAGGGTCTGGTACGCCCGTCACGACGATTGACGGCACCGTTGTGGGCGGTCGGTCAATAGATTTGAAAGAAACAACGCCGCTTGTTGTTCCCAATTACGGGGCTACTATTTCAAAATCGGCGGGCGTTTCTTTGTTGAAATCGGGTCAAGGGTCTTACTACGCGCTCAATTGGCAAAATACGAGTAATGTGCCGTTGACCAATTTTTTCGTGGAAGATTCCATTCCCGACGAGATAATGATAACGCATTTTGGTACGGGCGGTTGGCAATTGGTTGATTACTCCGCCTTCAACATTTATTATCAAACCAACTTCAACAGTACCTACACGCTGTGGACGGGCAGCCCGTTTTCTGGCGAACGGGACTTATATCCCAGCAATCTGGGATTGGCAACGGGTGAGCGTTTGACCAAGATTAAGTTTGATTTTGGTAATTTTGCCGCAGGCGCAAAACTTGGCTACGATATATACGTTTTTTACACAGCGACCGATGTGGCGGTCGTAACGCCCACAACGAATAAATTGACGTACGCAACAACATCGCCCGTTTTGGGAACAAAAACGGCAACCGCCGACGTAACGATTGAGCCACGCCCCAACTTTTCGATTCCGCAACCTCAAAAAACGTTTCTGACAGCACCTTTGTCTTACAGTTATTTGTACGACACGCCGAAATCGGTGGGTGATACCGTTTGGGTTGGTCTTTTGATGCAAGTCAACAGTGGTGGACAAGCGATAACCGACCCAATATTGTCAGATTTATTGCCTTTGGGTTTAACCTACGACGGCGAATGGCAAAGAGGCGCCGACTATCTGGGTTTGGGTACACCCGTTTTTACGCGCACACCGAACTACAATGGCTCAGGTCGAGAATTGATACGTTTCAAATGGACGGGTACACCCGCCAATCTCAATGACGTTGCACAAGTATTTTTTAGAACGAAAGTCACCAATTTGGCGACTTTTCCTTCGATGAATAATTACGTGACGTTGAACGGTGCCAACGCCATGGGTTGCATTGACCCCGATATTTACGCGGCGGACGATGGTTTTTTACCCGACACCTACGACCTCAACGGCAACGGGTCAACCACAGACTCCGTTTGTTTGGTTAAAGCCACTGTTCAAATCAACCCTTCGGCGGCGGTCGAATCGGGCAAATACGCAAGAGGCAGTCTTGATGTGGATTATACCCGCTATCCCGCAACGGGTTCGACCGTGCCAGGTGGTTACGCCGATTACAAAATCTATCTCAAAAATACGGGCAACGTGGCAATGAAGAACATAGAAGTTGTAGATATCTTACCTTTTATCGGCGATAGAGGCGTCATTGACCCAATTGCGCGGTTGTCCGATTGGCGTCCAAATTTGGCTGGTCCAATTACGGCACCGGCGGGCGTAACGGTTTATTACAGTCTCTCGGCAAATCCCTGTCGCCCCAATCTTGTGCCTTCTGGTCCAGCAGGTTGCGAAGTGCCGAATTGGACAACCGCGCTGCCTTCGGACATTACGACGGTGCAATCCGTCCGCTTCGATTTTGGCGCAATCGTGCTGCAACCCAACGCGCAATTTGATTTTACGTGGCCCATGCGTGCGCCAATTTCGACACTTGCAAACGGCGCAACGGCATGGAACTCATTCGCGTTTTCGGGAACGAGAACCGACGATAACAGTCCGCTTTTGCCCTCTGAACCCATAAAAGTGGGGATTAAAATTGTCCCGCCCGTACCCGCCGCTTACGGCAATTATGTGTGGTTGGACATCAACAGAAATGGGGTGCAAGATGAAGTCAATACGGGCATCAACGGGGTGAGAATCAAACTCTACAAAGACAACGGCGACGGTATCAACAACCCCGCAACCGATACTTTGTACCGATTTACGGTGACGGGCAACGGCGGCTACTACGAATTTCCGAATCTGCCCGAAGGTGATTTCTACGCCGTTGTGTATCTGCCAAGCAATTTTACCATTTCTCCACCCAACAACGCGGGCGATTTGCAGGATTCTGACGGTATTTCGGGAACACTCGGCGGCGTGTCCGTTGCTATATTTCCACTGACGCATTTAGACAGAACGGAAATTGACCACTCATGGGATTTGGGCATTTTCTGCGCCGTTCCCGTGTTCAGAGCCGTTGCCGTTGCTTCTTTGTGTCAAGGGACGACGGCGTCAAACAACGGACGTTTGATGGTTCAAGATGTGTCCAATTCGGACAAATTTGCCGTGTCGAGTGGGTCTGTTTTCACGGGTGTGGCGTATGAAGCGGCAACGTCCATTACCAATTTCACATCGCAGACTGTTTTGGGTAATTTATCCGCATCGGCAACGCCAAACGTGTACACAATACGTCTGTACAACGGACAAACGGGCTGTTACCAAGATGCCACGGTCACTTTGCCCGCCGTTGTTTGCGGTGCTTGTCGCACTATTTGCTTGCCCGTTGCGGTAACAAGAAATTGAAAATATAATCACGTTACTTTATAACTATTTCACTACAACATTTTAATGCCTTAGTCGTCTCGATTCATTTCGGGACGGCTTTTTTTTGGAACAAAAGACCCCCTCAGTATAAACGCCTAAAACGCCACTGCCCGACCTTTTGCAAGGTCGGGCAGTGGCGTTTTAGGCATTTATACTGAGGGGGGTAAGAAATTAACCGCCACCGACTATTCCTCCTTTTTCTTATCCTTAGAACCGTACAGCTCTTTCTCACTCACTTTCTGAATCTTCATCCCGTTTTTGAGCTTTGTCGAAATAGACCGATAGGGCGCCGAAACGACTTCTTCATCGCCTTTCAAACCCGATAGGATTTCAATGTATTGCGTATTCTGAACGCCCGTTTTGACTTCAATCTGCTTAACTGTATCGCCCGACACAATAAACACCAATTCTTTGATGGGTTCCAATCCCGTTTTCTTCGTATCAGCCGCCAAGCCTTTATTTTCTTCGGCTTTCGCTTTTTTGATGTCCGCGTCCAATTCTCGCGTCGTGACGCATTGAATAGGCACCGAGACCACGTCATTCACCGTATTAGTCCGAATATTAATGGACGCCGACATTCCCGGTCGGAAAGGTGGACGACCGCCGCGCATCAAATCCGCGTAACTCGCTGCGTCAATCC
>JAYUKJ010000285.1:0-16673 GCA_043764555.1 Saprospiraceae bacterium | reverse complement strand
AACAAACATATAGCAAAAATTTTCTCTTTTGGATATTTTTACTCACGCTCATTTTGATGGCTTTTGTTGTGAGTAACGCGCGAAGTGCCGTGCAAAATGCTTATCAAGCGCTGTTGAGTGACAATGCGTTGCGCCAAATTCACCGCGACCAAGTGGGTTGGGGCAATTTTGGACAGTTGGCACTGTATGGCTTATTTTGGCTCAATATGGGTATATTTTCTTTTTTAATGTATTACCGCTACGTCGGTCAATCGCCGTTCGGACAGTTTGCCACGTTTTTATTGTGCGTTGGCGGTGTGAGCCTCGCTTTTTTGATAAAACACGCCATTTTATTCATCATTGCGAGCGTTTTTCCAATCGCTAAAGAAATAAAATTGTACAACTATATCATCATCACGGGCGGCATTTTCCTAAGTTTAGTCTTATTGCCCCTGAATATTTTCATTGCCTATTCACCCGATTCACTGAAAGAAATTTTCATATATGGCGCGTTTGGCATCATTGCTTTAGTTTATTTGGTGCGCTCATTGCGTAGCCTCAGCGTCGCAAGTCCGTTTTTGATGACCGACCAATTTCATTTTTTATTGTATCTTTGCGCCGTCGAAATCGCACCACTCATGATTTTAGTAAAATTTATCTATTTATAAATTTTAAAAATTCCAAATTCCAAGGATTCCAAATTTCAAGAACTGTAAATATGAAATTTGGAATTTGAAATCCTTGGAATCTGAAATAAAGAAAGCCCCCTCAGTATTTTTACCAATTTTTCAAAAAAAGCAGCAAAATTATGACAACCACCACAGCGTCGAGCGTGAAAAAAGCGCCGACTAACGGAAAACAAAATTTGGTAGAAACTTTACAAAATAACAAAGGCATGACCACAGGCGCAGCCAAAGTTGAAACGGAGCAAGTCTATACGCCCGTCAAAAGTGTTTTGGTAACACAACCCAAACCCGCACTCAAATCACCGTATTTCGACCTTGAAGCGAAGTACAACATTAAAATTGATTTTCGAGAATTCACGCACGTTGAAGCACTTGATATCAAGGATGTTCGCCGTCAACGCGTCAATCCCGGTGAATATTCGTCGGTCATTTTGAATTCTAAAAATGCCGTTGACCATTTTTTTCGCTGTTGCAAAGAAATGCGGGTAACGATGTCGGAGGAAACAAAATATTTCTGTTTGACGGAGACAATCGGCAATTATTTGCAAAAATTCATTGTCTATCGCAAACGTAAAGTGTTTGTTGGTACGCGCACAATCGAAGATTTGAAAAACTATTTGGTCAAACACCGCGATAAAGAAACTTTTTTGTTGCCTTGTTCAAATTATGGTGCGAAGGACGTGACAAAGTATTTGGATGAGATTAAAGTCAAATATCAAGAAGTCACGATGTACCAAACGGTGAGCAGCGATTTGAGCGATTTAAGTGATGTGAAATACGATGTTTTGGTCTTTTTCACGCCGCAAGCTATTTTATCGCTTTACGAAAACTTTCCCGATTTTGCGCAAGCGGGAACGCGGATTGCGGTGAGTGGAAAAAATACGGCACAGGCGGTGAGCGAACACGGTTTGGCGATTAATATTCAGCCAACGCCCGTCGCGCCTTCGATGCCCATGGCAATTGAGAATTATATTAAAATAGCGAATAAGTAAACCAAATTTTTGCTTACGCATAACAAAAGCCTTACCCCATTAAATTGAGGTAAGGCTTTCTTTTTTACGTGATTTTCTGCTCAAAAAGGCGTTTCCCGACGTTCGGGATGCCGCAAAGACGTCATATACTGAGGGGGCTCTTTTGTTGCCAAATCAAAACGGCTGCCCTTTTGAGGCAGCCGTTTTGGTCATCAATCCGTGATAATCCGCGTAATCTATGGTTTAAAATCTTAACGAATAATATCCCAAAAGTTGATAACGACGATTAAAGTCATGAGTAAAAAGAAACCCGCTTGAACCGCTTTCTCAACAATAGCATCACTTACACGCTTGCCCGTAACGACTTCCCACAATAAAAAGACGACATAACCACCGTCAAGCGCGGGAATCGGCAACAAGTTCATAAAACCCAAAATAAGCGATAAACTGCCCGTCATTGCCCAAAATTGGCGCCAATCCCATTCAGGAGCGAACATTTTAGCAATTGATTTGAAGCCACCTACGGATTCTGAAGCCTTGATTTCTCCCTTGAACATCTTACCGAAAGCCTTCACTTGATTGACTAAAAAATCGTAACCACGTGATACGCCAAGTGGCAAAGCCTCGCCAAGCGTATAAGACTTGTGTGCTACGTTGAAGCCTAATTTCTTGAATTCGGTCATGAAACCAATGCCGATTTTACCACTTTCGTTTGGCGTGATTTGCAGATTGAGCGAATCAGACCCCCTCAGTATTTGGAGCGTAAGTTGTTGATTCTTAGACTCTTGTATCTTTTTTCTAAACTCATCCATGAAAACAGTGACGCCATTTACCGCCAAAATACGGTCGTCTTTTTTCAAACCCGCTGCGTCAGCTGATTGCCCTTTCACGACTTCGCCAACGATTGACGGCATCCGTAGATGGAACAAATCGTTGTCTTTATTAGAAAATTTCGTCAAATTGCCAACAATATCCGTCGGTAGTTCAAACGTCGTTCTTGCGCCGTCGCGTTCGACGGTCAACGTTCTTGCGCCGTCGAAAACGATGCCGCGCAATACCTGTCTATCGTCAAATTTTTCAAACGGCTTATTGCCGACCATCAAAATTTTATCGCCCGACCGTAAGCCAATATCTTGACCCAACGAATCGGCGTGAATGCCGAATTTTGCTTCCGCAGCGGGTACATAATCTTCGCCATAATGCCAAGCCATCATCGCCAAAATGAAAAAACCGAGTATAAAATTGACCGTAACGCCGCCCAACATGATAATTAGACGTTGCCACGCCTTTTTTGAACGAAATTCCCACGGTTGCGGGGGCAGTTTCAGCTGTTCAGTGTCCATACTTTCGTCCACCATGCCGCTGATTTTGACGTAGCCACCGAGCGGCAACCAACCGATGCCGTATTCCGTATCGCCAATTTTTTTCTTAAAAAGCTCAAACCACGGGTCAAAGAAAAGATAGAATTTTTCGACGCGGGTGCCAAACCAACGCGCTGGGAAAAAGTGACCACATTCGTGCAAAATTATTAAAATGGACAAACTCAAAAAGAATTGTCCCAGCATCGCAACGCTCATATTTTTTTGAATTAAAAATTAAAAATTAAGAATTAAAAATCAATCAAGAGATTTCAGATTCCAGATTCTAACCTCACGAGTGCAATGAATTGATAATCAATCTTTTGCACGGTAAAATTTGACATTTGGAATCTGAAACTTCTAAACGCCGCAAAGCTAACAAAATTTACGCCTCCACTGTTTTTCAACGTTGGAAATGGATAAAAACGCGTTTTTGTTAGACGTTTGAAGATTTTCCATTACTTTAATCTTGAAAAACAAAAATTTGAAATTAAAACATGGGAAATCAACGAATTGACCTATTTTTGTAAAAAATTAACGATATGGAATTAGTAGCAACCGCAATTTCGGCACCCGCGCAAACCCTATTTGAACAAACCAAAACGACTGTTCTTGAGATTGATGTCGAGGAACAGTACCAAAAAGAACGTAACAAACCGATGCCAAGTAAAAATCATTCGCGTATTCAACGCCGTTTAGTGCGGATGTTAGATAATGCCTACGGCGAAGAATTTGACGTTTTTCCCGAATATGAATTAGAATTATTGGGTAAGAAAACGGTTCCCGACGTGTCCGTTTTTCCATTTGAACCTTCGGATTGGGAAAATGATGAACTGCGCTCGAAGGTTGCGCCGATTTTGGCGATTGAAATTTTGTCGCCAAAGCAGGCATCGGGTGTGCTGTCCAAAAAAATTAGAACCAACTATTTTAAAGCAGGCGTTAAATCAGCTTGGATTGTTTTCCCCGATTTGAAAAACATAACCGTTTTGCATCCCGACGGTAATATTCAAACCTATTATCGCGGCATTTTAAAAGACGTAGAAGCGGGTTTTGAGGTGGATGTTGATGAGGTTTTCAAATAGAGAGGCCCCCTCAGTATAAAGTGGAAAAAGCCGTCCCGAATTATTCGGAACGGCTTTTCAGTTTTTAGATGATTTTATTGCGCCATTTCAAAATTGGTTTTTCAACAAATTCGGTCGCCAAAAAGCCAACGCCGAGGACAACCAAAAAGACAATTAAGTTATTTTGTTAGCACAAATTTTTGCGAAAATACAGCTTTGCCCGACATCTGAACGACTAAATAGTGAACGCCATTTGAAATATTTTGCAAATCCAATTGCGCAAAACCCGTTTGAGCGGCGATTAGCTGCATGAACAATTGTTGACCTAACGGATTGAAAACTTGAATTTTACCCCCCTCAGTATTTTCACTTAATTGCCACTCTATTTTCAAATTTCCCGTCGTTGGATTTGGAAAAACGGTGCAATTTAATTGTCCTTCTCTTTTTATTTTAACACAAAATGTCTCCGATTTTAATAAACCACTTCTGTATTTTTCAATCGTTTTGAGCATCCGTTGCATTTGTCCTTCGGTAAACATCACCATGCACGGGTCGTTGACGTAGTCCATGTAATTCATAAAAAGGCTGGACGTATTGCAAGAATATTGCGGATAAGTTGGGCAACCTACATAAGCACTCAATTGCGGCGGCGTGTCGTCAACATCGTCGTTTGTCGCGCAAATTGTGTCATTTTGTTCGCTCCACGTGTGAAAAAGTCCGAAATAATGACCAATTTCATGCACGGCAACCCTGCCAAGTCCAAATTTTGACGTCGCATTTTTGCCAAAATAACGCGGATGCACAATGACGCCGCTTTCGTTTAGCGGTACCAAATTTGGATAACTGCCGATGCCCGTGATGTAGTCGCTCGTCTTGGCAACCCAAATATTGAGGTATTTATCTGGATTCCAATTGTTGCTGCCGCCCAATTTTGTTTCAAACAAATTGCGCGTTAAACCGATGTTTTTGACAGTCGTTTTGGTCCTAATGATGCCCGTTGTCGGCAGTCCGTTTGTGTCTTTATTGGCGAGACAAAAGGAAATGCCTTGCGTGGCAATCAATTTTTTGAACGCATTTGGCACTTTATCTAAGTCGGCGTTTTTAGCATTAAAATCTTTATTCAGTATGTCTATTTGCGAAGCGACGACGGCATCGCTCACGTTGTCATCGTTTGTGTTCCAAACAATATGCACCACAACGGGGATTATTATTTGTCCGCCGCGTGTTTTTGACGCCGTTTTAGTTGCCATTAATTCACGTGCCAAATCGGCGTTAAACTGCTTGATATTTTTCAGAACAATGCTGTCCGCCTTGTTCCACAATTCTCCAAAACCGCAGTGGGGTTGACCCCTCAGTATGGAGGCTTTGAAAAGGATTAAAAGCGTTGTTATAAGTGCTATTTTTTTCATGTTGTGTTCGGTTAAAGGATAATTGTTACGTCTGCAAAACGCTATTTCTGTTTCCGTTTGTAACATTAATTGGTAAGAAAAACCTTTGTTTAAAACCTAAAAAAGCTGTCCCGAACTATTCAGGACGGCTTTTTTATGGCTTTATACTGAGGGGTCCCTTTTTATCACTCTTTGAAAAAAGATTTCGTTTGCACATCATTCGTTGAAATCAATTTGACCGTATATAATTGATTTGACGGAAAACTGGATATGTCTATCTGAACCTCATTGTTACCACGTGGACACGTCGTTTTTTTCAACAATTGATTGAAACGATTAAAGATTTGAACTTCATAAGCCGTAGGATTAATAGTCCGTGCATTTGGGTCTTCTGCCAATCCCGTAGCTGAAATAGTAATGTTGTTCGATGCAGGATTTGGAGAAATACCATACGCTGGATTTAGGTAGCCCCCTAAAAACGAATATTCCACGGTAACATCGCCACAATTCGTTGGAACTTCTGCTCGAATTGTGGCAAAAGCGTACGGTTGCGTTAAATAGACGCCAATATTATTGTTCCAACAGGAAATATAAGTTTGAGAGGAGCTTGACGCTAATCGCCAGTTCTTCGCCGGACCAGTGGCGTTTGAAAAACTCACTTGTCCGTAAGTCCAATTATTGTAGCTTGTCATACTGACGCTACGGTTTGTCATGGGTCTGTACCAACTGTTGTAATAATTAGGGTTATATCGTGAGTCTTCGACGCCGTACCCGACTTTAAATTTTATGTCGTCCGTAAAATTGCCCCACGAAGCAGTTAATGTTATTTCCCCGTTGGTGTTACTCGGCACACTTATGTAGGTGTAAGTTTGAGCATTACTGCCAAAATTGCTTGTCGTTGCGGGACTGGTTACGCTCCAGTTAATGTTTCCATTTGCACTACAGAAAGGTGTTTGAAGAAAATAAATACCGCCCGCACAAGTCGGAGATAAAAATCCGTATAACTTGAAATAATTATCAATAAAACCACGTCGTGGACCGCCCACTTGAAACACAGCACGCATCCGATTGACTTGCTGCTTGGTGAACATACGGCAACCGCAATTTTCATTTGTGTAGTCCATAAAATTGTCATACATAACACCGCGTGGATTACCGCAAGACTGAGGAAGATTGGGTAAATAAGGGTTAGGATAAGGAATGAGTGAACAGTTTAAATCGTTAGGAGTGGGCTGTCCTTGTGTCGGCGTATCAAAGCAACCGTCATCATTACTGCAACCATTATCAAAAAGATGGTCTATATTGAGCCAATGACCAATCTCATGAACCAATGTACGACCAGCAGTTCTACCAGTTACATTGTTTGGATTTACGCCAAAAGCATCAAATCGGACGATTACCCCGTCTTCATTGGGCGCGGTTCGTAAAAAACTTGGATAAGTCCCATACCCTAATATGTTACCTACCGTAGTGGGGTCAATCCAAATATTGAGAAACCGATCAGTCGGCCAAGCATCATCACCCCCTTGCGAAGAAAATTTAATAGATGTAAAGCCAAAACTAACGTTTGATGATTGCTTTCTGATAATACCGCTTGTGCTGTTGCCTTGTGGGTCCGTACAGGCAATTTCAAATCTAAAATTTGGGTTTTCTGCAACAAGTTTGTAATGTGGATTAACCGCAGATTGATCATTGGTTTGGCTAAAACATTCATTTAGTACAGCCATCTGCCCAGTGATTTGTGCATCAGAAATATTGGTTCCTGTTCCTACGGATTCTCCTCTGTGTAAAATATGAAACACCACGGGAATGGTAATGACACCGTTCTCATCAATCAAACGGGCATTCGGGCTATTTGACATTTTTTTCTGATATTCAGCAGTTAATTTTTCTATCCTAAGATGCTCTTGATAGGCTTCCCTATTGGTACGGCGAAGCTGTTCAATGTTGGAGATTGTACCGCAGACTTGCCCATTTGCGTTATACAAAAACGAAAAGAATCCAATGACCATGAAAGCCCAAGTACGTGAATGCGCATAAAAGCAATTTTTGTTTTGATTATTAGCTTTATTCATTTTAATAAATTTAGGTTTTAGAGAATTAATAAATCTTATCTTATTCTACCAAAAATATCGTTTCCCGTGTGGTATATTTTGTCTTCAAACGGGAGATAAAGTGAGTCGTCACATATTTTCAGAACAGCAACGCGTGCAGATTGATAAAACCCAATTGAGTTTGTGGGGAAATATTGACAACCCCTTATGTGTATGTATGTTATTCCAGAATCACGTTTGAAAGATAAACCTGCATCAAAAATTTCATATTTGCTGACGTCTTTAAGTTGCCCGTCGATGTACCCTTCCACGATGCTGTCGGATGTGAAATTGAGAGCAACCCTATGTCCAATCGTTTGTGGACCGAATACGTACGGCGGGTAAAACCGCGTTTCGGTTCGTACCCATTCCCATTTTCCAAGAATGAGTTTTTTGCAGATTGCTTCTTTATTCGTGGGTTTGGCACAATCGACTGAGAGCAGCGGTTCCGTTTTTTTACACGCCACAAGCGCGAGAAAAAGCAAATAAAAGATGAATTTTTTCATTGTTGAAAATGTTAAAGGGTAAAAAGTATAAAAAGCATTAAAGGACAATTGTAAAATCACCGTATTCTATTTTCGTCTCCGTTTTCCCATCTTTTTCAATCTCGTATTCCATATACCAAACGAAAGTGCCTTCTTGCATTTGCACGCCGTTGACTTGTCCGTTCCAACGTATATCGTTGGTATTGAATTGATTAAATATTAAATTTCCCCACCGATTGAACACTTGAAACCGTTTGACTTTCATCGGAATATCGCAATTGATAAAGGCTTGAAATTCGTCGTTGATGCCGTCGTTGTTGGGTGAAAAAGCGGTCGGAACAAAGATATTACACGCGCATTTTTTAAATTTCACCGTCGAATTGTACGTAAAATCGCCGCAAACATTAGAAACCGTCACCGAATAAGACCCCTCAGTATTGACCGTGATTTGAGGCGTTTTTGAGCCGTTCGACCATTGATATTTACCTGTCGTTTGCGGATTTAGCGTAACTTTTTCGCCTTTGCAAATAGCAGTGTCTTTTAGTGGACTGCCTTTTATCTTGGTGTCAATGACCACAACTTTATCCGTTAATATACAATCATTTATTTTCGCTTGAACATAATAAGTGCCTGCCTTATCCACCGTAATCGAAGCGTTAGTGCTGCTTGTACTCCACAGATATGTAGCGTCTAAAAACGATGCGTTAAACGTAAATGATTTATTGTCGCACAGAACCAATGTATCATCAGGTAAAGGATTAAAAGGCATAACAAGTGCATCATCTAAGAAAAAATACGTCGGACTCTTACTTGGAGGTATGCCTTCTTTTTCAATGATGGTTTCCGCGTCTTTCCTAAAATTGCCAATTGTGGCGTATTTTTCCCCGCCTTTTGCCTGATAGACGCCACAAATAGGCGTCCAATTAATCGAATCCTTAATAACCGTTCCCCGATGCTCAATGCTTGGCGTCACTTTCGGGATAAATTCCTCGGTATAAAACAGGGTGTCCGTAAAATTTAAACCAATGGCGTCTATGTAAACCATTTGACCCCTGTACCTTGAATCACGTCTGTGTGCAACATAAAATCTAACAAAATAAGTTTGCCCCTTTTCAAGCGATTTGGTTAGAGGCGTTTCAATGTACTCATGCGACTCGTCAACCACAAAATTTCTAACGAATATCCCCGCATAACCAGTACCACTACGAGCAAGTCGGTATGTGAATCCGCCTTCCCCGTTGTAAGGAACGCCAAGGTCTATAGTTGTTGAACATTCATTGAAGTTGTCTGGTGTACTCAACCATCCAGCTCCAAACCAAGGTGGAATTGTTAGCTCCCCTCTACTGCGGGTATTGGAATCGGGACACTTCGTCAAAGAGTCAAAACTTGGATTTGGTATCAAGTTTTGTGCACTCACTTGATACCAAATACACGCGCATAAAATAATTGAAAGTTTCTTTTTCATGTTGAACAGGCATGACAACAAGGTCAAAAAATTATTTGTTTACGATTAGTTTGTTACTGAATAATCGGCGATTGTCCTTAATTAGGTTCACGATATAGACGCCGTTCGCGAAATTATCGGTGCTGAATTCGTTAGAGGTCACATGATTAAAAACCTCTACTTGCCTTCCTGATATATCGGAGATGGAAACTGTGTAATTTTTATCAGTCGAAAAATCAATGCCATTAAGCTGAAATCTGCTGGATGCAGGATTGGGGTTTATAGAAATTTTTTCTACTGTTTCTCCGCCAATTCTACAACCCCAAGTCGTATTTGGGCATATCATAAAGGACTTAACTACTTCTGTCCATGAAGGACAGTTGTTTCTTGATATCACAACTTGTACTTTATAAACGTGATTAGCATTAAATGACCAGCCAGGATTACCCAAACTCCATATTTCAGTTAAATTCTGAATACCAATCTGCCCATATTGCCATCCGCCTGAACCGCCATTTCCCAATGCGCGCCAGCGTCCCGTCGTGACGCCATCAGGCAAAATTTCAAGAATAGCTATGAAAAATCGGTCATAATTTTTGCTTGATGTCCCATCAATGCTCACAACGTCGTTTAATTGGTAGAGTTTTGGCGGATTATTTTGGTTTCCAATATAAATTCCGCCACCGCCTTGAAAATTCCAAGTGTTATCCGCTAAACTCGACGCGCCAACGGTTACATTATTACTTTCAAACTGACTGCCCCACACGCCTCGGTAGCCACTGCTACCATTTGTGTTGCGTACAGGCTCTGATGTACAGAGAAAAGGTTCAGCAAGGACTTTTTACGTTGCCCCTTGTTCCAAATTTGTGAAATCGTAGGTACTTGTAGCTATCCAAGAACCTTGAACGGCCTGATTACTGCCACCAACAACTTTAACAAGCGTCAATTTGTAGGTGTAATTTTGGAAATAACTATAGTACCAAGTTCCATTGCTTTGATAACCCCAACCCACGTATGCGTTAGAGCAAGCACCACTGAGTGTAACGCGAATGGAAGTACAATTCGTTTCAGTCAAAACCGCCGTCTGTGCCAGCGCAAAACTTGACAGCAGCACGCTAAAAAGCAAGATAATAAATGATTTTTTCATTTTAAATCGTAATTTTGCAGCCTTAAATAAAGTTTACAGCACCCTTTATCGCCCTTGTGCACCAAGACGGTATTGGGTGTTTGTATTTTGAAGGCGCCCTAATTGCTTAGCGTTCGCCTTTCAATGATGCAAAGTTACGGGGGCTAAAATCGCTGCGCAATACGCACATATGCGTATTTAGTGCGTACTGTCCGAAGTTAGATACGGTCTTATCTCGTTGATAAATTTGCGAATCGCCTTGGCGCCCTTTACATTTGCCTTCCGATAAATGTGCTCGCGGTGCTTTTTGACCGTTCCTTCGGCGCTGATAAGTTCTTCGGCAATTTCTTGGTTTGTCAATCCTTCTACAACTAAGGTCAAAATTTTGCGCTCTCTAATGGTTAAATCATTCAAAAATTCGTTGGCTTCTGATGCTTGCATGACGTGTTTTTTCAAATTTGGAAAATAGGTTTTAAAGTTTGATTGCGCTTTTTCAAACGCCGTTTTCTATTTTTTTAGTATGCCGCAATAAAATTTTAACACGCTGATTATCAATAATTTATAAAAAATAAAAAGCGTTTAAAAGCATTAATTAATTCGAGAAAAAGTGTAAAAAATCATTTAAAAAGACGACCTTTATTCCATGGAAATGGAAAAATAAGACCCCCTCAGTATAAAGGATAAAAAAAAGAAAAAAAGCTGTTTCGATGCACACGAAACAGCTTTTAATTTTTATCGCGCTATTATTTTATTCCTAAACAACATAAAATTTTGCACCTAATTTTGCACCGTAAAATTTTATATTGTTTTTGGAATTTTATAAAAATAGCAACCATATAAAATTTGGTTTTGTTTATTTTAATAGTTCTAAATTTAATTTAATAGACAATATAAAATTTCGCCACTCAATTTATACCGCAAAATTTTATATTGTTTTTTCGACTTATCAAAAATAGCAACAAAATATAATTTTGTTCATTTATTTAATAAAGTACATTTTACGATGGTTATTCTTTACGAAGACGCAGATTTAATTGCGCTCAACAAACCAGCAGCGGTGCCAACGCAAGCCGACGAAACGGGCGTAAAATCGCTCGTTGAAATCGCGGAAAAAAAGCTGAAGACAAAGTTATTTGTTGTTCACCGGCTCGATAGACCGACGTCGGGTGTCGTCGTTTTTGCCAAAAATGAGCATTCGGCAGCCGATTTGAGCGGACAGTTTCAAGGACGAAAAACGCAGAAAACGTACTTTGCCATTGTCGAGAAAAAACCAGAGAAAGAGGCAGATACACTTGTCCATTTTTTGGTTCAAAACCCGTCGGGCAACAAAAGTTTTGTCGCCACGGAAGGCACTTTGAACGCCAAACGCGCCGAAATGCGTTTTATACTGAGGGGGTCGAGTGACCGCTATTTTTTGTTGGAAATTACCATGTTGACGGGACGGCATCACCAAATCAGAGCGCAATTGGCCGCCATCGGTTGCCCAATAAAAGGCGATGTTAAATACGGCGCGCGGCGCTCAAACGCCGATAGAAGCATTCACTTACACGCCGCCGAATTGACGTTCAATCAGCCCAAAACGGGCGTTAAATTAGCTATAAAAGCGCCGTTTCCCGTGGAAAATGACGCACTTTGGCGATTTTTTGAGAAAGACACTTCGAAATAATTTCAGATTCCAAATTCCAAATTCCAAATTCCAGATTTAGAATCTGAAATTTGGAATTTGGAATTTGGAACATAAAAAAAGCGATGTCAACAAAGCTGTTGTCATCGCTAAATTACACCCTCTATTATGAAAAATCAAACTAATAAACTTAGGCTTCAGCGACCGTTGCACCGCGTTCGTAGGCGGCACCGAGATTGTCGTAACGGGCGTTGATTTTTTCTTTCAATTCCTTCCGCGCAAAGAAAATACGGCTTTTGACGGTGCCAAGCGGCAAACTCAAATCATCCGCAATTTCTTGATATTTATAACCGTGATAATGCATTACGAACGGCACCTGAATCGAGCTGTCCAAATTGTCCACCATTTCGGTCAATTCCTTCATCATAATATCACTTTCCGCGCGATTTGGCGTAGAAACTGCGACAGAATTGATGAAAAACTGGTTTTCAGTTGAGTCAATCAATGTGTTTGACTTCACTTTTTTACGATAATTATTGATGAAAATATTTTTCATTATCGTAAAAAGCCATGCTTTAAGATTCGTCCCAGGACGAAATTTATCTTGGTTTGTGATGGCGCGATAAGATGTCTCTTGGAACAAATCTTTCGCGTCTTCAATATTTTTCGTCAAATTGTAAGCGAACGATTGAAGTAGGCTTGACAACTGATGCAGACTCTGATTAAACTCTAAGGTATTCATTTCGTAAAAAATTTACTGAGTGATTTAATACAAACATTTTTCTGTTTTCGTGTGCTTATCCCTTTTTGATGTGACAAAGGTAAAACCTTGTTTAACAAAAACCAAACAATCGTTAAACAAAATTTTAGAGATATTTCCGCGATGGGTAGTGAAATAGCACAATCAATCGTTTTAAAACATTGATAACCAATTACTTATAACTATTTAGAATAGATTTTTTATTTTTTTTATTTTCAATAAAAAATGAAAGTTTGACAAAAAATAGACAAAATAAGGGTTCAAAGCTGTTTTGTTTAATGAACGTCTCCACATACGAAGGGCGTTTGCGCTTAGTTTTGTACTTCACTTGTCCACGAATTACACAAATTAACACGGGTTAAATGGCTGCGTTAATGCCGTATCCATGCACATAATCTGTGGGTAAGCACAATTATTACGTAACTTCTAATCTTTATTTGTAATGGAAAAAGTGATGAAAGTAAACCGTTCGGCGGCGGAAAATTTAAAGGCACAATACCTCGACTCGCCCGTCGGGTTGCTCGAAATTCAGTGTTCTGAACAAGGCGTTCGTTCGGTTAATTTTGTGGAGAATCGTGTTTTAGAAACTGTCGAAAATGAGTATAATTTATTGGTAATCAAACAATTAAGTGAATATTTTGATGGTAAAAGAAAGGTATTTGAGTTAACGTATGACTTAGAAGGCACACCTTTTCAGCAGCGCGTTTGGCAAGAACTGTTGAAAATTCCGTTTGGCAAAACACGCTCGTACATGGATGTTTCGCGCGCACTCGGCGACTCCAAAGCGATTCGCGCGGTCGGTACGGCGAACGGCAGCAACAAAATTGCAATTATCATTCCCTGCCACCGCGTCATTGGTTCGGATGGTTCGTTGACGGGTTACGCGGGCGGTTTGGCACGTAAAAAATGGTTGTTGGATTTCGAAATTCCGCCGATTCAAACGACATTGTTTTGATTTTTTTTGAAAAAAGGAACCCCTCAGTATAAAACGAAAAAAGCCGCTTCACACGACGTGAAACGGCTTTTTCTATTAGAAATCAAGACAATTAATTCCGCAACGGCTTGTTATTCGTCAAGGTATATTGAATCCGTTCCAACGTTTTTTGCTCACCGCAAAGGCTCAAAAAGGCTTCGCGTTCAACGTCCAAAAGATATTGTTCCGACACTTTTTGCGCGCCCGTCAAATCGCCACCGCACAATACGTAGGCCACTTTTTTCGCCACTTTGATGTCATGCTCGGTTGCGTATTTGCCCAAAAGCAACGAGTGTGCCGCCACGTAAAGCGTTGACAAACCACCACGACCCAACACCATAATGTCTTTGCGCGGTGCTTTTGGAATATAATTCGCTGCCAATTGCAACACTTTTGTTTTTGCTGCCGCGATATTGCGGTCTTTGTTCATCACGATTGAATCTTTTTCGCGGAGCAAATAACCAAATTTGAACGCTTCATCCGCCGAAGTTGCCACTTTTGCCGTCGCAATCGTTTGAAATTTCTCAATCAACACGTTCATCTGCACATCGCCTTCGCGGAAAGTATCGCTTGCCCGAACCGCAAATTCCTTCGTGCCACCGCCGCCGGGAATCAAACCGACGCCCGCTTCAACCAAACCGACGTAACTTTCAGCCGCCGCAACTGTCGCGTCCGCGTGCATCGAAAACTCACAACCGCCGCCGAAAACGTAGCCTTGCGTCGCCAAAACCACGGGAATCGCGGAATAGCGCAAGCGCATGGATGTTTTTTGGAAATAGTCAATGCCCATGTTCAACTCGTCCCATTCTTGCTGATAGGCGCTCATCGCAATCATCATCAAATTGGCACCAACCGTAAAATTCGGCGCATTGTTGCCAATTACCAAGCCTTTCCAGCCTTGTTGTTCCGCAATATCAATCGTTTCGTTGATGCCGCGCAACACGCCTTCACCAATTGAATTTGCCTTCGATTGGAATTCCAAGCACAAAACGCCGTCGCCGATGTCGTGAACGGTCACTTCCGAATTTTTGAAAACGGGGGCATTCTCGCGCAAATTGTCGAGGAAAATAAAATCACTGCCGCCCGGCATGGCTTTGTAGCTTTTCGAGGCCACATCAAAATATTTTTTGACGCCATTTTCTACTTTATAAAACGCCGTATGACCATTTGCCACCATGTCTTTTACCCAAGCGCCAATCGGCAAACCATCCGCTTCGGCTGCCGCAATGCCTTCCGCCAAACCAATCGTGTCCCAATATTCAAAAGGACCCAAATCCCACGCAAAACCCGCCCGAAGCGCGTCGTCAATCGCATAAATTGTGTCCGCAATTTCGGGAATTCGATTCGATACATACGAGAACAAACCCGCCAACGAACGGCGAATCAACACGCCACCTTTGTCTTCTTGTTTCCACAAAGCACGGAGGCGATTTGGCAAATCGTCAATTTGTTTTGCCACGCCAAGCGACGCCAAAGCGGGCTTTTGCGACGGCTCGTATTCGCAGGTGTCGAGGTTCAACGCCAAGACAACGGGGCGTCCAGTTTTGTCTTTTTCCGCCGTTTTTTTGTAAAAACCTTGACCCGATTTGTTACCTAAGAATTTATTATCAATTAAAAACTGTTGATACTTAGGGATTTCGAAGGCTGCGGCTTGCTCGTCGTTCGGGCAATTCGCTTTGATGCCTTTGATAACATTCACCGCCGTATCGTGTCCAACCAAGTCGCCTAACTTGAAAGTACCCGTTTTCGGACGACCAATTGCGGGTCCCGTCAACGCATCTACTTCTTCAATCCGCAACCCAATTTCGGTCGTCAATTGATAAATTTTCGCCATCGCGTAAACGCCAACGCGGTTGCCAATAAACGCGGGTGTGTCCTTGCACAAAACCGACGTTTTCCCGATTGCGCGGTCGCCGAAGTCCATAAAGAAGCTCACTACTGAGGGGTCCGTTTCGGAAGTCGGGATGACTTCAAAAAGGCGCATATAACGTACAGGATTGAAAAAATGCGTACCGCAAAAGTTCTTTCTGAAATCATCAGAACGACCTTCCGCCATCATGTGAATCGGAATACCCGACGTGTTTGACGTGACCAAAGTACCCGCTTTGCGGAATTTCTCCACTTTTTCAAACACTTGTTGCTTGATGTCAAGGCGTTCAACCACGACCTCAATAATCCAATCGGCATCGGCAATTTTCGGCATATCATCGTCGAAATTGCCCAAACTGATGCGCGACGCGAAGGCATTGTCGTACAAAGGCGCGGGTTTTGACTTCACCGCCGTGCCGAAAGCCGCTTGCACGATGCGGTTGCGTTGCTTCGGATTTTTTTTCTGTTCGTCCGTGAGGTCAAACGGCACGATGTCAAGCATCAAGACATCCAAACCAATATTTGCCAATTGGCAAGCGATACCCGAACCCATTAAGCCCGAACCCAATACCACCACTTTTCTAATTCTGCGCGTCATATTTCGTTGATTTTCAATTGTTTAAAAATGAAGAAGTGAATCTTTAGCGAATTTTCGCTGATTTCCGACAAAGATAGAAAGAATCATTTTTGAAAAAACTTTTTTCACCTTTTTTTATTAATATGGTGGACTTTAATGTGTTGCTTACGTTTCGCTGACTTCTTCCCTCGATAAAAAGAATTGTTATTTTTGCGTATGAAAGTAGAGCGCATTGATGACCTCCCTATAATCTTCTCCAAATTACGTGATTTGGGGATA
>JAYUKJ010000284.1:0-1374 GCA_043764555.1 Saprospiraceae bacterium | reverse complement strand
TTCGGCGATGTTTACCAACACGAACAAATCTAATTGTCTTGTGGTAACAACGGGTCGTCCGATTTCTGGATGCTCTTTAAGCCGGCTAATTTGAAAATACACATCTTCGATAAAGTCATCAGCAACTTTTTCAGAGATTTCGTGCTTTAAGTAATCAATAATTTCACGCATTTTTCTCAACGCACGTTCGTTCCATTTTATCGTTTTAACCATGATTCAATTTGTTTTACAGCTTCTTCGTGAGAAACTAAATTTTTAGGATCATCACATTCTGCCTCTGAAAGTATGAGTTCAGCCTCTTGTTCGGGCGTTAAATTATACTCAGATGTTTCAACATCTTCATCAAATTCGATATATTCAACTGCTTCAAAATAGCGTATTAACTTCTGTCTGCTTTCAGCTTTTTGAAGGAAATTGAACACGTAACCCTTGATTTCAAGGTCGCTCATATTGGCTACATTTCTATTAAGTACTTCCATTTTTAATTATTTTTAGGCTACAAAAATACTCTTTTTTATAAAAAACAAAGAGAAGATTAAAATGCTTCTGAAATAAAACATCTTTGCCGCAGCGTTCATTAAAACAAGTCTTGACGATGATAATTCTATACGATTTGGTTCTTTTTCTTTATTCATTTTTTATCAGAATTGCGGCTTTTTTCGGCAACGAAAAGGCACGATTGTGGCGTGATGGGCGGGTGGATATTTTTAAAAAAATAGAAACGCAACTAATTGATAATCAACAAAATAAGTCAAAAAAAACGATTTGGTTTCACGTGTCTTCGCTCGGAGAATTTGAGCAAGGACGACCGATTATTGAAGCTCTAAAAAATCCAAATTCTAATGTTCAAATTGTTCTGACTTTCTTTTCACCAAGTGGTTATGAAATGCGCAAAAACTATCCTTTTGCCGACCATATTTTTTATTTGCCATTGGATACAAGCCGCCATGCAAGGCAGTTTTTGGACTTGATAAAACCCGATTTGGTGGTCTTTGTGAAATATGAATTTTGGTTCCATTATTTGACACAATTGCAAAAACGAAATGTGCCAATTTTATTGGTTTCCGCCATTTTTAGGGCAAAGCAATTCTCAAAATTCAATCCTTATTCGACGTTATTGATTCGGATTTTAAAGAATTTTACGAAGATATTTTTGCAAGACACCCCCTCAGTATATTTGCTCAAAAAACACGATTTTAGCAATATTATTTTGTCGGGCGACACCCGCGTTGACCGTGTTGCTGCGATTGCCGAAGAGGGTAGAGGATTGCCAATTATTGCTCAATTTGTGGCAAATAGACCTTGTTTTATCGGTGGCAGCACGTGGGAAGCGGATGAACAACGGATTGTGTCCATCTTCAAAAATCCTAAATT
>JAYUKJ010000283.1:0-4570 GCA_043764555.1 Saprospiraceae bacterium | reverse complement strand
GACGTCACATAAAGTCTGCCATAGTGTCAGAATTAAACATAAGTGATGTTATTAAATTAATGCCTTTTCTAAAAACAATTGTCACAAAAAAAGCCGTTTAACGTGGGTTAAACGGCTTTTTTTTGTGCCAAAATCAGATTTATACTGAGGGGGTCACAGAGACGGAAAATTATCTCTCAACTCTGTAAAATCATCCACTTGCAACGAAGATATATAGGCTTCCGTTGTCGAGAAAGAGGCGTGACGGTTTTGCTTTTGAATTGCAGTACGGTTAAAATTCGCTTTTACAAGTTTGACATTCCCCGTATTTTTCATGCGATAAATGCCTTTTCCTTTCTTATAAATCCCCAAAATCTTCAAAACATTTCTAAATTTAGATTGATAAAAATTGACGGACACGGCTTTTTGAGACGGCGCCCCGTCCCGACCAAACGCGAATAAATCACCGTCATATTTATCTAAATTCGCCTTCCTGTATTCGCCCATTAGTTGCGACGGAATCAATACCGCTTGCTTTCGTTTATTTTTTGCAAATTCAGCATTGACCCATATTTTTCCATTTTCAAAATCAATATCATTGATTTTAATGTGCGGTAATTCGTTTCCGTTACGAATAAAGCAATAGTATATCGTAAGAAGTGGCAACAACAACGCCGAATGGTTTAACCGTATTTCTTTGAGAATCAAACACATATCCGCATCGCTATAATGCTCCGAAAATGCGGGAATAGTTGTAGCCGGGTCCGTTTGCAAAAAAGGGTTTGTTTTAATCTTACCCCGCCTCACTAATCTTGCAAATATCGCTTTCAAATCTCTGCGATAACTATTGACAGTCCGACCCGCCTTACCTTCTAATGATTCTAAGAATTCTTGGCATACATTCCCCGTTATGGTTCTTATGCTGTTGTCTATGCAATACTTCTCAAACGCCTTAATATGCCCTTCATAGGCGGCCTTTGTTTTCTTGGTCGCTTTTAGCTTCTCTATGACTTCATAAAGCATTGAAAAAACGGGAATAATGGAACTGCGAACGCTTTCTATTTTTTCAGAGTACCCATTTTCCAGTAAGTCCTTAACGATTCTCAACGATTCTATACGTCGCTTTTCAATCGTATCGAAACGCTTGGGTATCGTTATGCTCTTTTTTACGCCAGTTGCGATATAAAAGCGTACAAAGCAAAGTTTGGAGACGTCCAAGTCTAAGGGATAGACTTTAAGGTTACGGACGGGCAAATTTTTTTTTCTTACAGACATAACAAAGTTTGACTGTAAGACCTGTTTAAGTATTGATAATCAATGAGTTACGTATGTTTTGTGGAGGATAACGGATTCGAACCGATCGCCTCTTGCATGCCATGCAAGCGCTCTACCAAATGAGCTAATCCCCCTTTTTAGTTATTGGTTATTAAGTTATTTACTATTAGGTCGTACGCCAATGATCAATAAAAAATAATCAATCACAAGGGCGAATGTATAACAAGTTTTAAGAACGCCAAAACGTTTGAAAAAATAATCTGCATGGGACAACAAACAGCCTTAGAAATGAACTAAAAAAAAGTCCTCAATTCCTAATTTTTGCAATTAATTGCCAGTCAGTCGTTTGTAATTTTTAATTTTTTAGTTTTTAATTTTTAATTTCCTTAGAAAATCTACCTTTGCGCCCATTATTTAATATTTTAACTTAGTCATAATGATTATTGCTAATAAAACGGTGGTTCTTTGCCACTACACGCTGCGCGAAGGCACAGAAACGGGACAACTCATTGAAAGCACGGAAGGCGGCGAACCGCTTGGCTATATTCACGGCGTTGGGATGATGATTCCACTTTTTGAAACAAATTTATCGGGTAAACAAGCGGGTGACGAATTTTCTTTTGGCATCAAAGCGGCAGACGCATATGGCGAATATAACGCCGACGCGGCGGAAGAAATTCCTAAAGCGGCTTTCAATTTGGAAGGCGTGGTTGCCGAAGATATTTTTGTGGAGGGCGAAGTTTTACCTTTAGAAGACGAAAATGGCAATCAAATGCAAGGTATTATTACGCAAGTGAATCCTGAAACGATAGTCGTTGACTTCAATCACCCGATGGCGGGAGTGGATTTATACTTTACAGGCTACGTGCAGGGCGTTCGGACAGCGACGGATATTGAAATCGCTCACGGACACGTTCACGGCGAAGGCGGTATTCAACATTAAATATTTGTCAAAACTATTTGGAACTCTCCGCAATAAACCTACTTTTGCGGAAAGTTTCAAAATTCCAGATTCCAAATTCCAAGTGCTTAACTCTTGAAATTTGGAATCTGAAATTTGGAATCAAATATTCGCTCCTGTAGCTCAGTTGGTTAGTAGCATCTGACTCATAATCAGAGGGTCACAGGTTCAAGTCCTGTCGGGAGCACACCACATAAAGCCTTTAAAATCAATTGGTTACAATGATTTTCGAGGCTTTTTTATTAGTCCTTAAAAATCTCGGTTTAAACATGGTTTAAACATGGTTTAAACATTTTCGCTTATTTTCCCTATCCATTTTTCTTTTCCACTATTCTTTCCACGTATTTTTATTTTCTAACAGTAACAAAACTATTGAAGCTATGGGACTAACAATCCATTACTCCGTCCGCTTACGCGATATGAAAAGGCTTCCTGAATTGGTATCGGAAGTCGAAGACATTTGCAAAACCTTGAAATGGGATTATCACCACTTCAACGATACGTTTGAAGTTCCCGCCCACACGATGCCTTTTGAGTCCACAGAAGGCGACCCAAAAGTGATTCGATTGAAGGGGATTTTATTTTCTCCGCCCAAATGTGAACCCGTCTTTTTGACCTTCACGCCCGACGGTTGGTCATCCACATTTTTCAATTTAGAGATGCCCGAACAGATTGCTGAAATCGGTCCGAAGTTAATGTACTGCGTTCATGTTAAAACGCAAGGTGCGGGTGAAGACATCCACATCGCTCTTGTTCATTTGCTCAAATATTTGGAGAAAAAATATTTCAGTTTTGTCGAAGTGAATGATGAAGGCAATTATTGGGAAACAATGGATAAAGGCGTTTTGCGTGAACACTTTGGCGTGTATAATGACTTGATGGACATGGTCGCTTCTGTCCTTGAAACGGCTGAATGGACGCCCACGGATAACCCAAATGAGGTTGCAAAACAACTTGAAGATTTGTTGAAAAATCGGTTCTCGGCGGAAAAAGAGAACCCCTCAGTATAAAACGCAAAAACGCCCGTAATTCATCGTTTTATGGATGTTTTACGGGCGTTTTGTATGGGTTTTACACTCGTTTTGCGGCTGTTACACAATAGTTGTAAAACGAGACTTAGAAGCGGCAGAGCCACAAAAGATTTGTAGAAATAACCAACAACCACGACGCTAAGATGCGTAGCACCGTAAATGTCAGAACATCGCCACCCCGTTTTTGTCTATGAAAAAAGCCGTTTCGACCCCGAAACGGCTTTTCCATTTTCTACCTTTTGCTTTAGGACCCCCCTCAGTATAAACCACCTTTTTAGGTCAAAAAAGCGTTTTATACTGAGGGGTCCCTTTTTTAGAATTTATACGTAAAACCAAAGCGGATTGAAAACGGACTTTCAACGGTATTGTCGCTTATATTAAAATTGTACAAACCCATTATTTCGTAGCCAAACAAGCCATCGCTCGAGTTGTACCCAAGACCTAAATACCGATTTTGGCGATTCTCACGTACTTTAACGGCTTTACCATCGACGTCTAACAATATTCGTCCGTAGTTGTCGCCGCCGGGAAATTGTTGGCTCAAATATTCATATTCCGCGTGCGCAAAGAAATTTTGTAAGGCTTTGTAGCGGGCAAATAAACCTGCCGAATAGTCCGTAAGACCGACCGAACTGATGGCATTGCGGCTATTTACCGTTTTCAAACTCGTGTAAGTGATGCCTAAGCGTGGTCCTGCGGATAAGCCGCCGATGATTTTGTAACCAATCATGGGCGTTACGCCGATGGCAAAAATGCTCGAACCATTGCCACTGTTTAAGCCCAAATTGAAGTTGCCACCGTACCACAAACGGTGTTTGAAACCGCCCGATTCATCGAAATATTGGTCGGTTTTTTTAGTCGTTTTTTTCTTCGTGGTTGGACTCGGTTTCGAGTCTTCTTGCTCGGACGGTTGCTCCGTTGGCGTGTCCGTTTTTTTCTTCGTCGGCTTGATTTGAGCCGATGCTTCAAGGTTTAAAAAAAATAAGAAGCCTAATGCTAAGTAGCTGATTTTCAATAGCTTTTTCATTGTTATGCGCATTTTAAAAAAAGTGAAAAGGAGATGTTTGTTGAGCAATGGTTAATGATAAATTGTTAATGGTGAATAAGTTTAACGTCCATTAATTTTGTCCAATTCGTTCATAAACTTCAATATTATTAACGACATTCGGACGCAAATAGATGTTTAAAGAAACCTTAAAAAAGATTAATTATTCGTTAACAATCACAATGGTTCGTTAAGAATTAGCAGTGGATTAGGCTTTAAATCAGTTGATTTATAATGCTTTTGCGATTTTTTTCCACAAACGGGCTGTTTCCGTAAGTC
>JAYUKJ010000282.1:0-4575 GCA_043764555.1 Saprospiraceae bacterium | reverse complement strand
TTTTTTCCGAAAAAGAACAAGACGGCTTCTTCGTGGAATTCCGTGAAAAGGTCTTTCCACAGCAAATCGGGGTGGCTAATTTGTTTATCCATTTTTTTTCTCGTATATGTTTTTAACAAATTGATTATCAAGACGTTGCAATATAAAAACGACTTTTGATTTCTACAAACAAATAAGGATTTTTTTGAAAAAATGCCTAAAATTGCCCAAAAATGGCATTTTCCGATGTTCGGGATGCCGAAAAGGCGTCATATACTGAGGGGGGCTTCGACATTGACAAATGGGCGAAATGGCGACGCAATATCATCGAAGAAGTGGGTAGGGTAGATGTGGCTTTGTTCGACGCCACGTTTTATCAAAATGGCGAAATCCCAACCGCAATATGTCTGAAATTCCGCACCCATTTATGGAGGAAACCATCAGTTTATTTAAAAATTCGGCTGATAAATCGAAGATTAAATTCATCCATTTCAACCACACCAATCCCGTTTTGAGACAAATTAAGGAAAAACAAAGTGTTGAAAATCAAGGTTTTAGCGTTTGTACTGAGGGGATAACTTTTTATTTATAAAAAATAAAAATTATGTAAGTTAGTAATTAGGTAATTGTGTAAGTTAGTAATTAGGTAATTGTGTAAGTTAGTAATTAGGTAATTGTATAAGTTAGTAATTAGGTAATTGTATAAGTTAGTAATTAGGTAATTGTATAAGTTAGTAATTAGGTAATTGTACAAGTTAGTAATTAGGTAATTGTATAAGTTAGTAATTGGGTAATTGTATAAGTTAGCAATTAAATAATACTAAAAAAGCCGTCTCGAAAATCATCGAGGCGGCTTTTTTTAATGCCAAATTCCATCTGTCAAAACTTGGAATTTGAAATCTATTGTTTTGCCTTCAAAACCACTTTTGCCGCGTCAGCTTGTTGCATTTTCTTGTAAAAATCGCGGAATTCGTTGAATTTTTCGGCGGGTTGATTGACGGGTTTGATGGTCATTGTTCGACGAAAAATGATGGATTTTTCTAATTTTTCAATCGTTGACGAATAGCTGCCATAAATTGAATTTAGCTCCGTTTTGGGCGTCGGAATCGTTTCAACATCGTAGCCTTCGGGCAGATTTAAGGTCGTTTCGACGGTTTCTGTGTAGCCCGTGCCGCCCGCTTCGATTGGGTGAACGCGCTTTTCAGTCGGCGCGGGTGTGTCGTCAAAAGCGTTGTCGAGATTGACGGGGACGAACATCCGCGTACCCGCTTTTGAGCCGTATTTTTCAAAGCTAAACGTGTAATTGATATTGACTTCAGCCTTTTTACGCTCAACAGAAGTCTCTAATGCGTCGATTTTAAAGGTCGGCAATTTATGGCTTTCTTGGAACCGTTTTTTAAATTCTTCTTTCGACGAATTGGTCAAAATTGACCGCATATCGTCTTGAAAAGACCCCCTCAGTATGGACGCACTTTTGAGCGTTGCCGAGCCGTCCGCCGCGAGCTGAATCGTCGATTTGCTCGTTTGCCCGTTTGTTGTGGCGTCGAGAGCGGGTGTTTTGACAATTTTACCGCCACTTTGGGTCAATAGAAGGACGCCGCGACCCTGCGTAAATGCGCCGAGATAACCCGTGGGATTGTCACTTGATGTACATTCTAAGAACATTTTTTCCGAAGGAATGTGCAAAATCATGTGGTTTGTACGCGGATAGCAAAACGTCGGGTCGGGTTCGTTGAAATCTTCATCACCCGCGCTCACAATCACCAAATCGGAAGAAATACCCGCAGATTTGAGCATCGAATGCATAAAATTAGACAATGCCTTGCAATCTCCGTATTTGTTTTTTTCTACATATTTTGCATCAAAAGGTTGCCAACCGCCGATGCCTAATTGTACGCTTATGTAGCGCATATTTTGTTGCATATAGCGGTAAAGCGTGTCAATTTTCTCGAAATTATTTTTCGACGATGCGGTCATTTCTTTGATTTTGGCAGCCAATTCCGTCGAAATTTCATCGCGTCCGAGCGTCAAATCATACCGAAATTTACCGTATTTTACCCAATCGCTCATGTCGCCGTTGAATCCGTCCACGCTAAAACGGTCGGGCGCAATTTCTAAATGTGCCAATATTTTACGCGACGAGGGCATATAATTTTCGGACTTAATCGGCACTAAATTCTCAACAACCCAATGATAAGTGCGCTCAGTAACGTTGGGTTTCAGATTGAAATTAACGACCCGATGATGCAAATTAATGTCTTTGGGCATAATGAGCGTAAAATCAGACCGTTGAACGCCGACATTAAACTGTTGGAACGACCAATGTGGGTAGCTTTGAATCGCAAAATGTTGCTCTTCATATTCAATTTCAAAAGTGTATGGTAGAACTCCATACTCATTTTCGACATATTTGACGCGCGAATCACTGTACAAAGTACCCGCACCCGGGGTCGCAACATCCCGAATTTCGTCTTTTTCAACCTTCCGAACGAGTTTACCCGTTGCGTCGTAATACCGCGCTCGGACGTTTTTGATTTTAGAATTTTTATCATATCCCAGCGGAAAAACGCTGTACGGATGGTTTTCTTTGAAAATTGTCACGACCATGCGGACTCTAAAAGTCGCTTCACTTGGCGATTTAACTTCATAAACACCGATGTCTTCACGGACAACTGCCGAAGCGTTTTTTTTCAAAGAATCGGGAATCAAAGCGACGTTGTAATCGGTCGCTTGTGCGGTCGTGAGCGTTGCCACGAGGAGTAAAAAACAAAGAATAGGTTTCATTATTAAGTGAATTTAGGTAACGAAAATGAGTGAAATTGACCGCGCCGTGGGCGCTATAAAAACTTGATTATCAATATTTTATGAAAAAAAGGCGTTTATACTGAGGGGTCCCTTTTTTGTCATTCAGGAGGAATCTTGACGCTTTTGAAGGGCGAAAAGATTCCTTGTGAATGGCAGCAATTATTTCTTTTTCAAGACAATTTGTTCGGCTGATTTGCTCGCAATCTGACTAAAAAACTCTTTAACGATGTTGTAATCTTCGGGTTCAAAACGTAATTGGTCAAGCTGAATTCTAACCACTAATTGAACCACATTGTCTTTTACGGAGCTTGCATATTGGAAATTGCCGCCGCTATTTGGCAAATTTACGCGGATGGACTTTGGCATTTCTTCCACCGCATAGCCGTCGGGAATCGTCAAATTCAAGATAAATTGGTCTTTAAACGGGTACGGAAACTCGACTGGATATTCGCGTTTTGGTTGCTTAAACGGGTTTTCGTCGAAGTCCGTTTTGAGCGACGGTTTGATGTAAATCAAGTCGCCCGCCGTCGTTGCCGCGTTCGGAATGGCGCAATAAACGATGCGTTTGAACGGCTCGGCGGTGTTGTCGAGATTGGCAATTGTGATGCTGTCAATCTTAATATCTGGAAAATCTTTCGCCAGAGCCTTTTTCACGGCTTCGTGTTTTCCTTCTTTATCCGCCTCGTCGGTGCGCTCACTGACGGCCGCATAACCTCTGTAATTGCTTGATATTGAACCAGTTAGCGTGCCTGCGTCGTCGAGTTTGAAATTTGCCAAAGACACTTCATTACTGAGGGGTGTCGGAATCGTGACCCAACGTGGATTATCTTTATCCAAAATCCAGCCTTGGTCGTTGAGCGTCGAAATGCGCGGCGTTCCAACGGGGCGATGAATGGTACCGACGTCGATAATCAACGACTTTTCGCCGCGGTCAATGTAGCAAGCGAGGTGATTAAATTGGTCCATAATCGGATAAATCGTTATGGGTCTGCCGTGCGAACGCGTACTTACGAGCATCGGCGACACCTTCACACCCACTTCCGAAAGGCACGCAATGAGCATCATATTGAGTTCCCCGCTGTTCGCTTTTTTCTTTTTGAAGGCATCGTTGAGCGATTCAGTCGTGTATTCGCTGTATCTATCTTCCTCCCACGTCATGTTTGTGCAGAGGTAATCATAGACAATTTTAATTTTTTCATCATCCGTTTTAGCGCCTTCCAAAAGTGGTTTTACGGCGCGCCAAACGTCGCCATAATTGCTTTTTCGCGTGAATTGTTCGCCAAGAGGTCCCGTTTTCGTTAGTTTTTCGGCAACATCTTTCCAATTCGTCATGCGGTTTTCGATGCGTCCGTTTGGATAATTAATGCGGCTCAATTGGAAATTAATTTGGCCCAAGTAATTACTCATTGTCGTAATATATCCCTCAGGTTTGAGCGCGGGGACGGAATCCGCCGCCAGTTTTTGAACGGCTATACTCACTTCCCCAATTCTATCGTTGCTGAGTTTCTCTTTTTTGAGATTTAGCTGCCCTCTGAACAGATAAACGTACTCATAATATTGAGGAATTAGGAGCCAAACTTCGGAATGTCGCACGGGAATATTCTCTTGAAACTGCCAATCGTAGAGCGTTGACAGATTTTGAGAAATCATTTCGTACTCATACTCAATGATACAACCTTCCGTGAGATTCGGAAACGCGAATTTTTTAGCCGTGCGTTCGGCGCTCACTTTTTCTTCAAAAAAATCTTTTTTGCCCAGTTCTTTGCGCGTACCGTCGGGCTGAATGACGGC
>JAYUKJ010000281.1:0-1381 GCA_043764555.1 Saprospiraceae bacterium | reverse complement strand
CGTTATCCACATCTTCGGTGCGTAAGTTTTCTTTTCCTTCATCCGTCAACCCGCCTTCACCCGAAAGCGGGGCGGTGAGTAGGCGGTTGAGTTTGATTCCCGGCTTATCGGAGACGAGTTTTGCCATATTATTGGCGTCCGACAACGGCAAATCCATCACCCGCGCCACGTCTTTTATCGACATTTTCGCCGCCATTGTGCCATACGTCACGATGTGGGCAACTTGCTGTTTGCCGTATTTTCCAACGACGTAATCAATCACTTTTTGGCGTCCCTCGTCGTCAAAATCCGTATCAATATCGGGCATTGATTTACGGTCGGGATTCAAAAAACGCTCAAAAAGGAGGTCATATTTAATCGGGTCAATGTTCGTAATGCCGATGCAATAGGCGACCGCCGAACCCGCCGCGCTACCTCGACCAGGTCCAATGAGAACGCCTAAATCGCGTCCAGCTTGGATAAAATCGGCAACAATCAAGAAATAGCCCGCAAAACCCATGGTTTTCACCGTGAAAAGCTCAAAATTTAAGCGTTCTTCGATTTCGGGCGTTAGGTCTTTGTAGCGTTCTTTTGCGCCCATGTAGGTGATGTGGTGCAAATACTCGTCTTGGGTTTGAAACTCACGCGGAATGACGAAATTGGGCAGCATGATGTCTTGCTTCAACTTCAAATGCTCCACTTTTCCAACAATTTCGTTGGTATTGTCAATCGCTTGCGGAATATCTTTAAACAAATGCGTCATTTCCGCCGTCGTTTTGAAGTAAAACTCGTCGTTCGGAAAGGCAAAACGGGTGTTCTTTTTCGACGTTTCTTCATCCACAAAATCGTCCATTTTTGGCGTCGCTTGCTTTTCGCCCGTGTTGATGCAGAGCAAAATATCGTGGGCGTTCGCGTCTTGTCGGTCGGTGTAATGCGAGTCGTTTGAAGCAATCATTTTGACGTTGTAATCCGACGCAAAACGCATTAAAACTTCGTTCACCGTGATTTGGTCTTTCAGATTGTGGCGTTGTAATTCGACATAATAATCTTCGCCAAAAATGTCCAACCACCACTCAAATTCCTTTTTTGCGGCAGCTTCTCCCTTCGTCAAAATCAATTGTGGAACCATCGCCCCGAGGCAGCAAGTCGTGGCAATCAAACCCTTGTGGTGCTTGAGAATCAATTCTTTATCAATGCGCGGATATTTTGAATACATCCCTTCGATGAAACCCGTTGAGCATAATTTCACGAGATTTTGATACCCTTCTCGATTTTTTGCCAAAAACAACTGATGATACCGACGGTCGCGTTTGTCCTTCGTAAATGTCTTTTGGTGACGGTCGTCAACGACGTAAAATTCGCAACCCACAATCGGTTTCACGCCCTTGTGTTTCGATGCTTC
>JAYUKJ010000280.1:0-4600 GCA_043764555.1 Saprospiraceae bacterium | reverse complement strand
CGCCCTTCTTCACGGTCGCCCTTCTTCACGGTCGCCCTTCTTCACGGTCGCCCTTCTTCACGGTCGCCCTTCTTCACGGTCGCCCTTCTTCACGGTCGTCCTTCTTCTTTATACATTTTATTTGTGAAATAAATTCAGAAAAACCACGCCACAACTTGCCATTCCTTACCGTGTTTTTCGTCGAATTCGGTATGAATGGTGTCAAAACCCACGCGTCTGTGCGCTGCCAAAGAGCGTAAATTGTCCGAAGCAATTTCGGTTACAACGGCTTTAAATTGGTACTTGAAAAGGTCTTTATGCTCTTGATACAAGGCGTCAAAAATCCCGATTCCGCGGTAGCCAGCTCTTACGCAGACCTGTCCCATGAAATAAAATGGCTTTTTACTGAGGGGTCCTAAAGTGTGCGCTAACTCGACCAAAGGACGCATTAATTCATTGTCTAAACCCGATTCTACGGTCGTCGTTAAGGCGTAGCCAACGATTTTACCGTCGGCGCGCGCCACGATTTGGGGCGCTTTCTCCATCATGTTTTTTATCGCTTCTGGCGCGTAAACGAACGTGACAAAACCTTGACTATCAATGGTTTGTGCATCGAGATTGATGGCTAAGTTGGCGCGTTGCAAATCAAGCAATTCCGCAATTTCGGCAGTTTGAAGGATGCCGACTTCAAAAGTATTGGGCATGGGGGTTAAATTGAAAATTAAAAATTAAAAGGTGAATGCAGCTGTCTTTTAGGCTTCAATTATCCAAAAATTTTTAACTTTTGGAAAGTTATTTCACGGGTCCCAACGCGTTTCGTGAACTCCTAATTCTCTAATTCCGTTTTGCCTTTCATTTTAGGCTTGCGTTTTATACTTTCCCAAAACTCATCTATTGAATTAAATTCTTGGCGGAAGCGAATACCGCCCGCCGTTTTGTCGCGGCGTCCTTCAAACACTTGGTCGTGGGTGTAAGAGACGCGCAATTTGAGCCGTCGGTCTTGGCTAAACGAATAATCGACGATAAAATCGCCGCCGACAAAGACGCTGCTGCCTGAGTTTTGCTGCAAACTTTCGACGCCGAGACCACCGCTTAACGTGAATTTATCGTTAATCGCGTAGCTGCTGCGCAAGCGAAATTGACGTCCGCCGACGCCGTTGAACGCGTCATATTGGTACTCATTGTAGCCAAATTGGACGTCTAAACCCGTAATATATTCCGAAACGAGCTTGCTCAAAAGCGTCGAAACGATGTTAGAAGCCGTTTCAGTTGCCGTATTTAAACCGCCCGAGCGCAGATTTCCGCTAATATCGCCCGTGTTTGACGGTAAAAAACCACCGAGCGCGACCAAGCCAAAAACTTGACGGTTCAACTCGTTTTGGTCTTGCCGCAACACGCTCATTTTGCTTTCGACGTAACCTTTGAGCTGTCCTTGAAGGTTCGGAAAAGCCATGTTGAAATTAATATCAGGCTTCAACATTTGCCCCGTTAGGTTCAAATTTAGGTTAATCGGCGTGGGTTTTCGGCTCTCACCGTCCAAATTTGAGCTGATATATTGCGCAATAAAATTATACGGTGCCGCCGTCACGTTGTATTCGGCGTCGAGGTTCATTGTGGCGTCGAAAGGCGTTCCGTTCCAACGGATGGTGCCGCCGCGTTTTATCGCAAATTTCTTGTTAATCACCCTTAAAAGTGTGAACAAATAATCACCTTGTTCTATACGATATTCGCCCGACATACTGACATCGCCGCCGCGCGGAATCTTTATCTGCAAGTCGCCCGTCCCGCGTGCCTTGATATTGTCGCCCGCAACTTCGTCAAAAATCAGGTTGAGTTCGGCGTCGGGTGTCATCGAAAGCTCCATGTCAAGTGCCAAACCGCGTAATTCTTTCACTTCCGAAGTCTCAACGGACCCCTCAGTATTTGGCTGATTTTTGTTCTTAAAAACGACAAAACCGACGTCGCTGGCCGTTTGTTCCGACGAAAAAGGGAAGGTAATATTGGTGCCTTTGCCCGCCGTTGCGCGTATTTTCAGGTCGGTTTGGAGGAAATCACGTGAAAATTGGACATCACCCGCGCCAATGCCTTTGCCGTAAAAAAGTGGATTATCGTCGCGGCTTGTGTTCATAAACATGAAGTTTTTGGACGTTACACGGACGTTTAGTCCAAAATCCAAAAACCGTTTGTGGGTCAATCCGCCGTAAACTGTGGCGACGTTGCCGAGCGGGTCGTGGATTTTTCCGCCCGTTGCGTCGAACAACGTATTCGTAATTTTTATGGTTTCATCTTTTATCAAAAGGGGCAATTTCAAATAGTCAACCGTCACGCCGACGTTGCGCAGCCGCAGGGTGCCGTCGGTGTTGAGTTCGGTCAATTTGCCTTCGATGCGCGCGCCGCCGTCAACGCGTCCTTTGAAATCGGAAGCGCCTTCGGTTATCAATAATTTCAAGGTTTTAAACGGAAAATTGTTCAATCCAAGCGTAATATCGATGGAATTAGCGGGATGTGTCTCAAATACTGAGGGGTAGTAAAAACCGTCAACGTTGACTTTTGACGAGTCGGTTGAGAGCGAAATATGGGTTTCGACGGGCGTTTTTAGGTTGTTGCCCTTTGCTTCAATTCGGAGCGTTCCGCGGCTTTCACCCTTGACCATAAACGTGTCGAGGATGGCAATTGCGCCAAAATCTTCGGCTTTGAAAATGTCGGCGACGGCGGCAAAAACGTGGTATTTTCCGCCGAGTGTGAAGCGGTCGTCGTCCATAAATCGGTTGACAAAACCGATGTCAAAATTGTTTAAAAAGGCGCTCAAACCGCGGTTGCCGTAGCTTTTTAGTTGGATGGCGCGGTCGAGATTGTTGAGTTCAAAGCCTTCAATTTTGATGGCATTTTTGGAGATTAAAAAGAAATTGTCGCGCTGAATGTCCCAAAAATCGCCAAAAATCTTCAATCGCGAGCCTTGTTGCGTACCAAAACTGATGCGATACGACGAGTCTTCACGGCTCACGAGGGCATTGAGTTCGACGGTATCGAGTTGCAAAGCGGTCGAAAAATTGTGCGACGTCAAACTCACTTCGATGGTGTCGCCCGTGACCAAATTTAAAAAAGTTATATCTTTAAAATCCTGTTTCCCACCGACCACAACGTTGTAGGTTTTGAAGTCCCATTCAATCATTTCCTTT
This sequence comes from Saprospiraceae bacterium, assembly GCA_043764555.1. Taxonomy (GTDB): domain Bacteria; phylum Bacteroidota; class Bacteroidia; order Chitinophagales; family Saprospiraceae; genus JAAFJT01. The sequence continues at coordinate 1,442 of JAYUKJ010000280.1, read as the reverse complement.
TTGGCGCGCCCCGTTGTGGCAAATTCCACGATTTTAACATTGTCGTAAAAATGCGTTTCGTTGGTCGAAATGTTCCAAGAATAGGCTTCTTGGTTGTTGTCAAAATCGCCTTTGATATTGATGTTCTTGAGCGTATCTAATTTGTTATCAAAGAGTTTTGTCCAGTTTTTAGAGTTCAGAACGTCGATTTTGAAATCAAAAACTTGAGGAATTAAATACGGCGTTATTGTGGTGTTTTGATATTGAAAAGGCAAATTGTCGCTCAAAAGGCTGTTTATACTGAGGGGTCCATTGGGGAACAAACTCAACCCTAAATCGGCGGCAAAGCGCGGATGGTGTTTTTCAAATAAGCGCCTAAACGCCGTTGGAATGTCTTCAAAATTGAAAATTCCGTTCATGTCCACGTTCAGAATGTCGGAACGAACGGAGAAAAAGTGGTTGCTGCTCAATTGTGAAAGACTCGGAATACCGTCAAATTTAGACACAACGCTTAGGGAATCGAGGGCATATTTTTCGGTTTTGTCCTTGGTAATCAACAAGTTACGTGCGTCAATCGTCCCTGCCATGTCGCCAATATTGTTGCCCGTCAAGTCGAGTTTTAGTTTTCCGCTTGTCGCAATGTCTTGTTTTAGCAGATTGAGATTCAAAAAATTGACTTGTCTAATGTCGGATTCAAAACGGAAAATCGGCGTCGCGGCGGCAAAATTCACCGTGCCGTCGAAGGTGAAATCCACGTTCGGGTCGCGGCTGTCAAACTGTCCACTGAATTGTTTTTGGCTGATATTACCCGACAATTTCAGATTCTTATAATCATATTTTTTAAACTGAAAATTATCGACGGTTGCCACCAAATCCATGTTCAATTTTGCCAAATTCACACCGCGTCCGCGTTGAATAACGGTTTTCAACGACACTTTTCCGAGGTCGGGATTTTGGGTAAATGCCCCAAGATTGAACTGGTCCAAAGCCAAATCTCCGCTGTAAAACGCCGTTGCGGAGTCGCTGTCGGGTTGCAATTGCAAGTTCATGGCGGCGTTGCCGAGGGCGGTTTGCAGTTTTCCTTCGGTCACGAATGAGTTGGTGAAACCGTCAAATCGTCCTTGAAAATTGAGCGTTCCGAGCTGGTCAAAAGTCGAAGGTGGCTTGAAATCTGGCACCAATTGGCGCAGAGATGCCATGCTTGTTTGGAGATTTTCGAGCTTCAAATTGAGCGTTGTGCCTTCGTCTTTGCTCAAATCGCGCGAGCGAAACGTGCCTTTTGCCGCAAAACCTTCGCCGAGTTCGATGTCGAAAGGTTGCACGTCGAGCTTGTTGACGATGCCTTTGACGGTCGCTTCGATGCGGGCATTTTTGTACCGATTTTGTCTGAAAAACGCGTTGGTTTCGAGCAGCGGTGCGAAGGTCATGATGTCGTTTATCAGCACTTGCGACGCGTGAATCCG
>JAYUKJ010000279.1:0-16799 GCA_043764555.1 Saprospiraceae bacterium | reverse complement strand
TTTCAGTCCGTTTTACAATTATTTATCCTAAAAAATGAGTGCTAAATGATTACTTATGTTAATCTGATGGATAGAAATTGAGTGGGATTATCAAGGTCATAATGTTTGGGTCGCTAACGCTCAAATATTGATAAGCGCATCTGTATTGCCAAGTTCCATGATAACATAAACACTCATGAAAGGCTATAAAAAAGAATGCATAGGCTGTAGCAAAAAACTAAGCATTGATTTTGATTTTATACTAAATTGAATGAGTTTACTAATCTGGAAGGTTGCAAAATTCTGCCTAATCTAAGAATTGTGCAATAATATGAAATGATAAATTTTGTGTGAATTCTGTCAATTTACTCATAAGTATTTAAAGATTGGTTTGAATAAACGTTAATGTAGCTTGCTCGCTAAATCTTAACTATTTTGTAATTTTTTTTTTGTTTCATTTTTAGGATAAGTAGTAATGCGTAAATGAACGGGAAAAATACAACTGCATATAAATGATTGATTTTCAAGCAACAACAACGTTACGAAGGTTCAAACCTTCGTAACGTTTCCCGATTATTTAAACGCAACTACTTACTTGTTTTTTGAATAATGAAATGAATAAGTGGTGAAATAAATTTGGTGGTTATGACTGTTATTTGAGGCGTCGTTTCGGATTATAAAACAGTCAACGCCGAAGCATTAATGCTGAAACTATAACACACCGCTTTGCCGTCGAGGTGTTCAAAAAGGAGTGTTACCGTTTCTTTATCGGTTAATGTGCCGATGGTGTAATTTCTGCTTGGTATTTCCTTTTACGGTTGTGTCCAAAATAACTTTAGTGCCTTTTGATACCGTTATTTTGACCATTGCCACGCCTTCAATATCGAGATTCAGATAGGCGGGTTGTTGGGTATCGGTAGCCGTTTTGACCGACACATTCCAATAGTCTTTGTCTTCGACGTGCAGAAATGCCCGTTCTGTTGCGGCAAAATCATTGATAATGGGTGCCGTTGCCAATGAGTCGTTAACGCCCTCAAAACTGTCGGTGCAGTTCTGTTTGTTTACGACATTTTGCGCGTCAAAAGGATTGACATCTGTATGTTGACAAGATGCCAAAGCATTAAAGAGTGTTAATAAAAGTGTTGTTTTTAGAATGTTTTTCATAATTTACCATTTTTAAAGGATGTGAAATAAATAAAAGCGCATTTTACAGGCTTCTGATGAAGGTCGGGAGGGCGTATGAAAATGCACTTTTGTTTATTCAGCGTTTCCAAGCGTGAAAAATAGCGATTATACTGAGGGGGGACTTTTAGAATTAGGATTGAAGGATTTTAAAGGATATTAAGTATGTATGACGTATCTATTGCGCCGCATACTGAGGTGGGCTTTTCTGACTTTGATATTGTCTAAATTATGATTTTTTTGATTGCTGTGATTTTTTTAAAAGGTCATAGCAATCAAAATAATCAAAAAAAGTCATAGTTCAGAAATCAATGCTGCACCGTCAACTTTTCAATCCGTTTCTCCCTCCCATTTGTCAAATGCACCAAATACAGTCCATTTTGATACCCCTCAGTATTGAGTTCCAAAAGCCCATTGTATTGCTCTTTTTTTGAGAAAACAACTTGCCCAAGACTGTTTACAACTTCGACAAACCACGCGGCATTTGTTTTATCATTAATAGCTAAAAATGCTTTTTCCTTAGCAGGATTTGGGCTAATTTTTATTGCTGACACTGAGGGGGTGCTGTTTGGCAGAGGCTCGCTAAAAGTGGCTGCCCGAACGGAAGTGAAGCCTGTTTCGTCGTCTTCTTTTGGTGCATTGCCCGACATATTATTGGGCGAAGAATCCAAATCGGTCTCATTACACGCCGTGATTTGCGCGGTTTGGGTGACATTTTGATTGTTTTTCACGACAAAGAGGTGGAATGTCGCGGTTGCTGATTCACCCGCCGCGAGTTCTGAGATGTTCCAATCACCCGACCACCAATTGTAATTGCCTTTTGAAGAATAGGCGCCGACATTGGCAAAAGGCTCGCCGCCGTTGTCCGTCCGTTTGTAAGGCGGCAACCAATTTGCTTTGATGCCTGTGGCTTTAAAAATGCCGCGATTTTTAATGGTGAGCGTGAATTTTACGTAGTTCCAAAGCGGCAAACCGTCTTTATCGGCGGCGATGCTTAATTCTAAATCGGGTTTTTCGGGGATAATCGGCGTAGTACTTTCATAACGATAGAGTTCCGTGCGTGAAAATTTAGCCCATGCCGTAGTGTTATCTACAATGTCCAAATTCGTCCAACCAAAAGCAGGTATACCAAATTTTACGTAGATAGAATCGGGACGATACGGGGCAAGGTCTTTTTTAGAGTGCCACGTTTTGCCAAAATCGTTAGTAGCAGCTGAAAACAACATTCTACGTGGAATATCTTCAAAGATGCCTATGATATTTTGCGTATTGGGTAAATAATTAAATGGACCACCCGAAGGGACACCTGGTAACTTCCCACTTTTTTTCCAAGTTGCACCACCGTCAGTCGTGTATAATAGACCAAAATCGGGCGTTATTTCCCCCGTCAACCAAACACCATTGTCTTTGTCGGTGAAAATGACATTGGGTCCAACAGGAGAAGATTCTTCATTCCATTCACCTGCCGTCCAATTGCGTCCTCTGTCAATTGACCGCCACATACGCCAGTTTCCATTATCAGCATCAAAGGCAGGTTGAAAAATAACATCACCCAATATTTGATGCAAACCACCAAAAAACGCTTCGTGAGGGCGTGTACGCGCCACATTGGTTTGAGGTACACGCGTAAAAGTATTACCTCCGTTGGTCGTATAGGCGAAATATGCCCCCAAACTATCAGGGTCTAATATGGCAATACCACTATTCGCGTCATAAAAAATAGCCGAGTTCAAGAAGCCTACTGGATGATAGGGCAAGACTTGCCACGTTGCGCCACTATCTACACTCCGATGAATAGCCGTCGCGCCTGTTTCGTAACTGGTGCTTGCTATGTAAGCAGTACTTGTATTCAACAAGTAGGGCGCATAATGATAGCCAATATTCGGGAAAGGCAAATTTGAAACCCGAAAACTTCTGCCCCCATCAAAGGTTCGGATAGACTGTACAGCCCCAAAATTGGTAGAATCGCCATCCACATTACGTGAAATTGACCACAAAGCAGCTCTGCCAATTGCCCCTTTGTTTGTACCTGGATATTCCAATGTGGCTATGCCAGTCACATTAGGTAATGTTTGTTTCACCCATTGGGCAGAAACGGTGTTTGTCATGCTTGCCAAAATAATGGCGAAGCAGAGTGCGTGCAGTTGTTTTGTTTTCATAACGAAATTGTTTTTTGAAAATGAAATAATAAATAGTTATAGTTGTTTTTTATTGGTTTTTTAGCCGTTATACTGAGAGGGTGTTTTTTTTAGAATTAGGATTAGAGGATTTTTAAAGGATATTAAGGATGTTGGATGTAATGACTTGAAAACGACGTCTAAACGTCTTCAAATCTAACATCCTTAATATCTTTCAAAATCCTTTAATCCTAATTCTAAAAACCCCATTATTGCTTCACAACTTTCTGTTGAAATACCGTTTTGCCGTCCGTAATTTTTAAAAAATAAATACCTTTTTGCCAATCCAACGTGTTGATTTTCAACAAATTAGCATTAGAAACACCCCCCTCAGTATTTTGAGTAAAAACGGTACGACCCAACACATCAAACACGTCAATTTGCTGTTTACGCGATTCAGAATTGATGTCAATTGTTAGCTCATTATGGATAGGATTTGGGTAAACCTTGACGGTCAAATCCTTGCTCGAAACGACGCTTAATACCTTTGAATAGATAAAACTGCCGTCCGTATGGGACATTTTTAGCCTAAAATAGGTCAAAATACTGAGGGGTCCCCTTTTTGAATTTAAAATCAAATGCGTTTTAATTATTGAAAACGAAGCCCGTAACAAGTCGGTTCACCTGCCAAATGCCGAATTTCAATGGTGACTAATTCGCCCATTTTTAGGCTGTCAATGGTTATTTTCTCACTCAAATTAGGTCGAAAAGTCGTGGTGTATTTAGGTGGCGTGTAGAGTGTATCTTGTCAGTAAATTGCCACCGTGACAGTCGCAGGGTTGGCGATGTCATAGACAATTTGGGTCGGAATTTTCCCTTTTGAATTGGCTTTGATGGCGAATTTCCAAAAATCAGACTCGCCTTTTGTCAAAGCGGATGTACTTGAAATGCCCAATTCAGACCAAAAAGGTGCCTTGTGCAGGGTGTTGTTCTGCTGTTCAAAATCATTGGAACAGGCGTCGTTGTCTTGCCATTCATCAATAGCAATGTCCGTTTTTTGGCAACCGAATAGCGTGATACAAATTAGAGTTAAGCGTAGTAGTTTTTTCATTTTAATTAAAATTTAAGGAAAAAAAAGATTCAAATACTGAGGGGTAGTTTAAAGCAACTAATTTGAATTTAGGCAATAAAAAAACCATCAAACGGGCGACATTTGAGGCCGTTTTACAATTACTTATCCTAAAAAATGAGTGCTAAATGAGTGCTAAATGATTACTAATGTTTAATCTGATGGATGGAGATTTAGTGGGATTATCAAGGTACAATTTATGGGTCGCTAACGCTCAAATACTGTTGGTCTGTTGTTTGTTTTAATACTATTTCAAACTTATATGTTTGCTACACTATGGTAATATATCAAACAAAATTAAGGATTCAGCCAATGCCCTCATTGTAAAAAAGCGAACTAATTTAACAATACGCTTTTTTTCAGTCCTTCTTAAAAAATATCATTTAGTATATCTGCGTGTGTTTTTAAAAAAGCATTGGGTGTTTGTGCTGTAAATTGATGAAAATCCTTGGTCAAATGCGATTGGTCGTAATAACCAAATTCATCCAACAAAGTGGGCAAAATTACTGAGGGGGTAGTTTTAATGTAACTAAGCATTGCTGCAAAACGGGTCAAACGGGCGTATTCCTTGGGCGATATGCCGATTTGATCGGAAAATTGTTTTTGCAACCACCGGCCACTTATGTGGAATTTATTTTCTAAGTCCTTTACTTTTACAATCCCTTTTCGCCGCAAAATATAATTGGTAACGGGCGACATATCTTTAACTGAAAAGGGAATATCTAAGGCCCTGTAATACGTCAACAATTCACTTTCAACCAACTGTAGTGCTTGGGTTTTGCTATCAGCGACGTACAATTTCTCTTTTAAATCGGCGAATGTGCAGGGCAAACCCAAACAATCAAGTGAAAAACCCTGATTGGTTAAAACTGTCGCAGTCTCTTTTAACAAATGATAGAGGCCCGTTGGTGTCAACGTGACGCATAAATAGCAGCCTTTGGGGGCTATTTCCCCTTTGAGTGGCTCGGTCAACATACCCCCTAACCATCCTTGGTGGTTCTGAAAGGCGTAATGTTTTTGTGGTGAGTTGGGAAAAGTAAAATCTATCAAAACAGAAGCAGTGGGTATGCCAATATGAAACAGCAGTACAGACTCCGTTTTGGGCATAAAAGTATTGATGAGCGCATCTGTATAGTCAAGTTCCATGATAGCATAAGCACGCACGAAAGGCTTTAAAAAAGGATGCGCAGGGTGCAATGAAAAGTTAAACATTGATTGTGATTTTATAAATTGAATGAATTTATTAATCGGGAATAGTGGCAAAGTTCTGCCTAATCCAAGGACTGTGCAATCGCATAAAATGGTGATTTTTGTGTGAATTCTGTCAATTTACTCATAAGTATTTAAAGATGGGTTTGAATTAAACGTTAATGCCGTTTGCTCGCTAAATCTTAACTGTTTTGTGATTTTTTTTGTCTTTTTTGGTGTGGTTATCAAGTTGTGCAAGAGTATTGGAATTGTGCGTCCGAACGATTAAACGGTGATTGTGTATTTGTTGAATAAGCAAAAAAAATATGTCATTGACAATGTTTATGCTTCGATTGATACAGTAAAAGTGTCCATTTTTGACGATTTAGAGATTGATTTGGCGGATTTTTTTGAAGATTATTGAAAAAGAGGGATCCTCTGTATTTTTGCTAAAAAGCCTTGAAAACACATCGCTTTCAAGGCTTTTTTCATTAAAATCTGTATCACTTGCCGCAACTCTATTTTTCAATCACTTTTGGCGAATAATAAATTTTATCATGCACCAGAACTAATTTTTTGAGTTTGAAATGGTGTAAAATACTGAGGGGGCCTATTTCGCACTTGATTTAGGGTATATTTGCCGAAATATAATTTCACTAAAATCCAAGTATCTATGCGTATTAAATCGTTAAAAATCGTCATCCTTCTACTTTGCCAATCGGCAGTCTGCGCAAGTTTTGCTCAAACACCCGCTTCTGCGCTCTTTTCTCAAACGTTGAGAACCGAAGACAAATCTTTTCAATCCGAACAACTCCGTTCTGCCGAAAAGCGGATGCGGATTGTGCGTTTAATGCCTTTGGGTAGCAACGCAAAGATTGATTTGTCTAAACCTTTGCGCCTCACATTGTTCGATAATGTTGACTACACGGTGCAGCTCGAACGCCAAACGGAAACGTATTTGGACGACATGGAAGTCTGGCATGGTCGCGTTGCCGACCGCCGATTTGACCATTTGTCAAAGTACGTCAACACGGTTTTTGTGGTCAATCCCAAGACCAATAAACTCGTGGCGAATATTGAAACCGACAAAGGTGTTTTTCAAATATTGCCCACAACGACCGAAGAAGGCACTTACCGAATCCGCGATTGTAAGGCTTTTGACGGCAGCAATTGCGGTACTAAAGAAGGTATAAAACACGAACACCGAGGCAACGGGCTTCAATTGCGCGCGGATTGCGGCAGTGCTTGCTTCAACGAAACCGATGCAACGGGCAAGCAAGTTTTGGATGTTTTCGCGGGTTATTCCGACGCGGCGGCGGCAGTTGCGGGCGACCTTTCAGCGCACGCCCAAGCTAATATTCAGACAGTTACCACGGGATTAGCCAATTCAGATATTACAACTATTCGTTTACGTCTCGTTGGAACGGGTACGACACCCAATAATCCGGGCATTATTACGAGCGTTTTAACGGATTGTCGCGCTTGGTTTGCGCCCCAAATTGAGACATTAGCACCCGATATGATTGCCGTTTTTCAAACGCCAACAAATGCGGCGGGCGAAGCGGGCGGCTGGGGTTACATCGGCGGCAGCTCGCTTGCTAATGTCAACGGCGTGGCTTATCCAACGGTTTTTAGGCACGAAGCGGGTCATAATGTCGGTGGAAATCATTGTTTTCCCAATAATAACAATTACAAAAACGGCTACAACAACGGCAATTGGACGACGCATATGTGCGGAAACGCGACGAATTTTTACTCCACGCCATTGATTAATGACAATTTGGGCAACCCAATTGGCAATGCTGCAGAAGCTGATATGGCGCGAACGTGGCGTGAACGTGCCTCTGAGATGTCTAAATTTGGCTTGCACCGCGTGCCGTATTTTGCGGGCGATGCTTGTACGAATCAAATCTGCATCCCAAATCATTTTGGCAGCCAAAACGAACTCATCAAAAGGGTCGTTTTCAACACCATTGACAATAATCAAGCGAACGCCGCTTGGACTTGCGCAACGACGACGGGTTACAGCGATTTTACGAACCTATCGACGAACGTCATAAGGGGCGCAACGCACAATATTACGATTACACCAAATTTCAGTTTTGCGGTGTCGAGAGTTGGCGCTTGGATTGATTATGACCGCAATGGCATTTTGAGCAGTGCGGAACAAGTCGGTACTTTTTCGGGCGTTGGTCCGTGGACGACTGCCGTTGCTGTTCCCGCAACGGCCGCTTTGGGCAACACCCGTTTGCGCGTTCGTTTGCAATACAGTCCGAGCATCTTGTCGGCCGTATCCTGTGACGGATTGGGTTGGTCGGGCGGCGAAACCGAAGATTATACTGTCAATATTTCGGCAGTAGTCCCCATCAGTTTAACCGATTTTAGCGGTGAAAACACGGAGAACGGCAATTTTTTGCATTGGCAGACCGCAACGGAAGTTCAAAGCAGTCATTTTGAGATAGAGCGGAGTTTGGATGGGCAAAAATTTGAATCTATTGGACGGACGGCAGCGCAAGGCAAAGGAAGTTTTTACGAACATTTGGACAAAAGCGGCAAGTCCCAATTGACTTATTATCGGCTTAAAATGGTGGACAATGACGGCTCTTTTGACTATTCAAAAATCATTAGTCTTTCGGGAAAAAACACAAAATCGGCTTATTTTATCTTTCCAAATCCGACAAAAGGCGTTTTGACACTCCAAATTAACGGTTATACTGAGGGGGCCCTTCAAGTCACTTTTTTGAACGTCGTGGGTCAAAAAGTGTTGGCAACCACTCAAAAAACGGTGGTGGGTTTGAACACCATTAATCTTGATTTGAGCGCGCTACCCAACGGCATTTACATCGGCGAGATTTTGGAAAATGGTAAAGCGTTGCAGAATGTGAAGGTGATTAAGAACTAAAATCCCCGCTACAATTGGGCAAAACGCCTTGACATTGCGTTTTATACTGAGGGGTCCTATTTTTTATTTTTTCAAAGGAAACAACAACCGTAAAGCGTTGAACACGGCTTGATGCGTCACCGTTGCGTGGTCTTCTTGGGGCAAATAATCGAAATACACTTTAACGGTTTTGCTCTTTGAATTTTGAATTTTTTCGGTCAATAAATTAGCATCTACTTCCATCACGTGCGGCACGTCGCTTGGCGCAAGTCCTTCTTTTCCAACGCCGATATAAACGTCCGTTTTTTGAGAAAAATTAGCGTCTAAAATTGCGGATGTTTGATTCAATAATGAGCCGTTGTCCCACCACAAACTCGGACTTATGATGATGTATTTGTCGAATAAAGTTGGTTTTTTCAACAGAATTTCCGTTGCTAAAAGACCACCTAACGACTGTCCGATGATGGTTTTTGATGCCGTCGTTTTATATTTCTTCTCAATAAAAGGTTGTAACTCTTTTTCGATAAAAGCGATAAAATTTGCCGATTTTCCAGCAGTTTTGTAGCGATTTTTATCTTTTTCGATGGTTGTTGGATAGGTAAAATCACGTTTTCGGTCGGTGTTTGCGATGCCCACAATTATGGATTTTGGCACGCGGTCAATCCACGAAAAATTGTTGAATTGAAACAGACCAACGACGTGAATAAAATCTTCATCCGCCGACCCATCAAGGAGATAAATGACTGGATATTTTAAGGTGTCTTCCTGTTTATAGCCTTCGGGCAAATAAATATTGAGCGTCCGTTTTTCGCCTAATTGAGTAGAGTGTAACGTGTCAATCATGCCTAAAACGAAAGGCTTTTGCGCTTTTGATGTGCCAAAAATCGTAAGAAAAAGCGTAATTAATAGGAGATTTTTCATATTTTTAGAAAGATTTAGTTACCGAAATAATGCGTTTCAAATTGCAATATTACACGTTTACATAAAAAACCACCGTAGATTGACGTTTTCAAGGTAATATTGTCGGTGTGATTTCAAATCATCCCGACAATTCGCCTTAGATACCCCCTCAGTATTTTTGGCTTTTTTAACTCGATTTCACGTACAATACATCAAAATTAGATAAATTATGACAAAAAGAAAGGTGTACATTCTTTCAATGCTCCTTTTAGCATTCTGTATGTATTTTTTTTAAAACAATAAAATAAAGTAGTAACTAAAAATAACATAAAATGAAATCTCTCTATTGTTTAATAGCCTGTATGACGGCACTTTTTTCACCCCTAAATGGACAATCAAAATTGCCCATTATTAGAGCTACTTCTATGGCGGTTGCCATAAATGACGGTGGTTATTTGGATAAAAATGGGTGGTCAATTTCGCCCAAAATCAAGCCTGATATTTACACCGCCGACAGAACCCGCAAAACAAAATGGGTGACTTTTTATACGGATATTGACAGTATAAAAATCAAAGTAAAACCGGGTACAAAATTCGATTTTATCATCTTACTTAATGGCAAAGACAGCTGTTATACGCAGGTGGAAAGTGCTATTTCTACGGATAAAAAATTGGCAAATTTCAGGAACACGCCGGATACAATTCCTTTTAAATTGACGGCTTTTAATGCCATTCATGTAAAATCAATTTTCAATAATCGGGATACTTTAAATCTGCATTTTGATTTGGGTTCATTCGGTTTTCGCTTGACACGCGACGCAATTCTTCAAAAAACACGCCTTTTAGCGCATCAAAAGGGTGTTTTAGAAGGAATAACCAAGCCCAATTACAATAATCTGGAAAAGATTTTCAAAGTGCAAATGGGCAATTTAACGTGGGATAATCCAGAATTTGTTTCAACTGGATTTACAGCCCGAGAGATGGATGGGCGATTTGGAGGTAATATATTTGAAGGGAAAGCGGTAGAAATTGATTATGAAAAAGAGCTGATTATTGTGCATCCAAAATGTCCTAAAAACCTTAAAAAATATACAAAATCTAAGCTCGAATTTATCCGTTCTTTCCCTTGCATTAAAGGTCTTTTGGAAATAAAAAACAAACAATATACTGGCGATTTTATCTTGGATACAGGCTCTGATAAAGCCTTGATTTTGGACAGTATTTGGGCAGTCAATCAACATTTTCCGACTGATTTGCCCGTCGTTAAAACGGTAAAGTTTAAAGACCCAAGAGGCGTTGTTTATGAAAATAAGCAAGTCAATTTGCCCATGCTCAAAGTGAGTGATTTTCCACTTTCTGATGTGCCGACGACATTGTTAGGCGGTAAAAATCCAACGGGTTTTTCCATAAATTTAATGGGAAATGATGCCTTAAAACGGTTCAATACGGTAATAGATTTAAAAAATGATTACATCTATTTGAAGCCAAATAAATTTAGGGATTTGGCTTACAAGGAAACTTCGTGAGCCGTATCTCCTCTAAAATACGTGGAAATGGTGTAAAATGTCTAAAATACTGAAGGGGTGCTGCATTCAAAATAACTTAATATGAAAGATAAAATAAGTCAAATTGTCGAGATATTTATCCAAAAAAGGCAGCTCGATGCCGTTTTTTTTAAAGCCTTTTTGGTAAGTGCCAATGAAGGACTTAGAGCCGAATTAATCCTTTATTTCCAACAAAATCAGCAGCTTGTTATTTCAGAATTACACGTCAAAATTGAAAGAGGGACCCCTCAGTATAAAAGCTATTTTCTAACTAATCACAATTTCCAGCCATTTCTGACTACCTTTGCTGTCTAAATATTAAAAAAAATGCGCGTATTACTCACCACACTCAATGCAAAATACATCCACACCAATTTGGCGATTCGCCTGTTGTATGGACTCAATAAGGACAATCACGCGGGGCTTGAATGGAAAGAATTTACCATAAAAGAAGACCCGAAAAGCATCGCTGAACATTGTTCGGCGTTTGAGGTCGTGGCGTTTAGTTGTTATATATGGAATATTACGCAAACGTTAGTCGTTGCTAATGAGATAAAAAAGAGGGACCCCTCAGTAAAAATCCTTCTTGGCGGTCCGGAAGTGAGTTACGAATGGCAGGAAATTATGGCTTTAGAGTCGATTGATTACATCATCACGGGCGAAGGTGAAATTCCGTTCCGCGATTTTTTGAACAACTATCCCGATGTAGATTTGGTACCGAGTTTGGTGCGTAAAATCAGCCGCGAAGAGATTTTTTACAATTCGACTTCGACCAATTTTGATTTATTGGAATACCAAAATTTTCAGCCTTATTTGTACGAACCTGCCGAAGATTTGCGGAGCAAAGTGTTGTATTTGGAAACTTCGCGGGGTTGCCCCTATAAGTGCGAATTTTGCTTGGCAAGTTTGGACAACAAAGTGCGGTATTTGCCAAATGACAGCATTAAAGCGACGCTTTTATACTTGATTCAAAACGGTAAAACCATCAAGTTTTTGGACAGAACGTTCAACATGAAACGCGATTTTACGATTGATATTTTTCAATTTATTTTGGACAATTATCGCCCCGAAAATGTGTTTCAATTTGAAATTACCGCCGATATTCTCCATCCCGATATTATCAAATTTATCCAAGAACACGTGCCAAAAGGCTTGTTTCGCTTCGAAATTGGCATACAAACCGTGAATCAGAAGGCAAATTTGGAAGTCAGTCGGAAGCAAAGTTTTGAAAAAACGACGCGCATTATTCGACAATTGGAAGACTACGTTGAGATGCATTTGGACTTGATTGTTGGCTTGGCATTGGATTATTACGACGACATAAAATACAGTTTTGAGGAGACATTTAAACTCTTTCCACCTGAATTGCAATTGGGTTTTTTGAAGTTTTTGAAAGGCACACCCGTCCGCGATAAAGCCAATAAACACGGCTTTGTATATGACCCAAATCCGCCTTATCAAATCATCGAAAGCAATTATTTGTCGCGGGCAGAATTGCACCATATTGAGTTGTTGGAACACAGCTTAGAAGTGTATTGGAACAAAAAACGCGCTTTCCACACGCTCAAATACGTAACGGCGCATTACAGCATTTTTGATTTTTTGGCGAATTTGGGCGTCTATTTTTCGGAAAGAAAAGACTTGCATCAATACACCTTGAAAGACGTCTATGAATTGCTTTATGGCTTTGCCGCAACGAATTATCCGACGGATAGTGTTCTAAAGCAATTGATTACAGTTGATTATTATGCTTACTATAAAGTCAAACCGCAATCTTTATTTTGTGAAGAATTGCCCCGCGAGGAAAAATTTGTGCTGTTGAATAGCTTAAAACTCAACCATAATAAATTCCGTTTTGTGGCACTGCCGTTGACTTTTGATTTTGACATATTTGAGAAAGAAAACCGCATCGAAGAAACCGACGGGATGGTTATTTTTAAATACGATGGCGTGGAAAAAGCGACGACGCAAGTGGTAAACGCCGTTTTGGTTGCCTAAAAACGCGCTTATACTGAGGGGTCTTATTTTTACAAATTGTCAATTTTCCAAGCGTCCATTTCTTTATCCGCGCTGTTAAAATTGATGCCGATGCCGACCTTAATTCTGCTATCGGCGGCGTAAGAAACGGCGTATTTTCTATTCACAATTTGACCAAAAGCCGTGTCCGCGTCGCTGTTAATTTTGAATTCGAGGAAGTAGATATGCGTCGGTGTTTCGACGATTGAATCGGCGCGTCCTTTTGACGTATGTACTTCACTACGTATGTGTATATCCAGGCATTTGAACAAGATATGAATCAAACCGTGATAAAAACCTTCCACTTGCTTCTGAGTTTGATGCATATAAACATCATACGCTAAGCCACCAAAAAGTGCCGTTAAGATGGTTTCAGCACGTTCTAAATCATTGCTCATAAAAGCGCGCTTAAGATGTTGAACGGTAACGCCACCGCCGCCTTTTGTTCGTCCCATACTGTCAATTAAAAAAGTATATGTTGCTTCTTTAACTTCTTGATTTGGGTAGGATAAAACAACTTCGCCGTATTTAGACTTTTCTTTTATCGTCAAATAACCCGTTTGAAACAATAAAGAAGTCAATTCCACATTGTCGAGGCTGTACTGATTCAAAAAATTAAGGTCGGTTTCAATATTTTCTATTTCAAAAAAACCCTCTTCCAATATTTTTTTTGCCAAAAAACTGGGCGTTCCCGATTGGAACCAAAAACTCTGAAAATCTTTATTTGCAAAGAACAGCAATGTGCCAAATGGATTATATACGGTATTTTTACCATCCCAACTGTATCCATTGTACCAAACACGTATATCTTCCAATAATTCTTCGCGTGTTACCGCCATAAATTCTAACGTTTCGTCGATATAATTCAAAAAATAATGCTCTAATTCCAATTGCGAGTAACCCGCTATTGTAGCGAATTTAGGATTTACGGTTATATCATTTAGGTTATTCAATTTGGAAAAAAGCGATACTTTCGTGAATTTAGAGATGCCCGTTATAAAAAGCAAGCGAATATAAGGGTCGGCTTCTTTCAAAGCACCGTAAAATAAGCCCAAAACGTCTTGATTTGCTTTAGCTTGTTCTATTTTACTGGTTTCCAAATAATCAATAATCGCTTTATCATATTCGTCAATTAAAATGACAACTTTGCCGTGTTTAGCATAAAGTTTTTCGATTAAATTTGTAAACAAAAGACTAATATCTTCAATACCTTCTGTCTCAATTTCCTGTTCTTTATGAAGTTTTAACAAAACGTACCTTAAACCCGCTTCCAAGCCCATTGTAACATAAGGAACGTTCAAAAAAGAGATATGGATAACGGGATTTTTTTTTGTCCAATCCCATTTATCGGCAATCCATAAATCTTGAAAAAGTTCTTTACTGCCTTCAAACAATTCCTTCATTGTTGACAACAAAAGGGATTTTCCGAACCGACGTGGACGCGATAGGAAATACATACTTCCTTGCGTGCAAAGGTTGTATATATGTTGTGTTTTGTCAACATATACGCAATTGTCTTCGCGCATTGTGCGAAAGTTTTGGCGACCGATTGGCAATATTTTCTTTTCCATGGGACAAATATAGGCTTTTTTGAAAAAATTAAAGTCAAAAAAATAGGCTATTTAAAGGATTCAATGGTCAATAAATTGATTTTAAATCCTTTAAATAGCCTTAATACTGAGGGGTCCTCTTTTTGAATTCTCCCATTATTTATCGTCTTTCAAAATCTCGTCTTCGCCCGATTTGTACTTCGCACTGCGCGATTTCATCGGATTTGACGTCATTTCTACGTAAGCCAAACGGTTTTTGGCGATGTCAATTGCCGTAAACAAGGCTTGACGGAACGAAGAAGGGTCTGCCATGTCTTGTCCCGCAATGTCAAACGCCGTTCCGTGGTCGGGCGATGTGCGGACGGCACTCAAACCTGCGGTATAATTGACGCCGCTTCCAAACGACAAGGCTTTGAATGGAATCAGGCCTTGGTCGTGGTACATGGCGAGAATTGCGTCGTATTTTTTATGTTGTCCCGAGCCAAAAAAGCCGTCGGCGGGGAATGGACCCATTGCTAAAATGCCTTTTTCTTTCGCCGTTTCGATGGCAGGACGGATGATTGTTGTTTCTTCTTCGCCCAAAGCACCTTCGTCACCCGCGTGTGGATTAAGTCCGAGAACCGCAATAGTTGGTTGTCCGATATTGAAATCTATCCGCAACGTTTCGTTCAAAATTGCCAATTTCTTCGCAATCCTTTCCTTCGTAACATTTTCGGCAACCCTGCTAAGTGGCAAGTGATTGGTCACCAAACCGACGCGAAAATCGTCGTTGAGCATCAACATCACGCTCTCTTTCGCACCCAATTGTTCTGTAATGTATTCGGTATGTCCCGCGTGCGGAAAATTTGCCATTTGCATGGCTTTTTTGTTGATGGGTGCCGTTACCAAAGCGTCAATTGTACCCAATTTTAGCGCCGCAACTGCCATTTCTAAGGCTTTATAGGCGTAACGACCGCCTTCTTCCGACACTTTTCCGAGGGTGATATTGACGTTCTCTTGCCAGCAATTCACGACGTTTACTTTGCCCGATTCTGCTTCTTCTGCCGACCGTAAATTGGCAAATGGGAATTCGACTTGCACAATGTTTTTATGGTAAGAAACGACTTTCGACGACCCGAAAAGTATGGGTGTACACAAGTTTAAAATGCGCGGGTCTGATACTGTTTTCAAGATGACTTCCAAGCCTACACCGTTCATATCGCCGATGGATATGCCTATTTTGAGTTTTTCCATTATAAATTAAATACGTTATTTAGTTGTCTTTGGACAGCTCTAATTTGTTGATAATCAAGATAATAGCGGGCTTTTCTCATTAAATACGTTTCAAAAAGCGAGCAAAGATAGTTAAATATGGCGTTTTTAAAAGACTGTTTTTAAAATGCTGAATTGGGCGTTTTTACTTTTAAATGCTTAATTTTTGATTAAAATACTGAGGGGTCCCTTTGTGGAGTGAAAATTAGTTTTACTTTTGTTTTAAAAGCAATTAAAAAATGGCAAAGAGAAGAACAAATCAAGACGAAGAAACGGCTTCAAAATCTTGGCGAGAAGGTGAATTAATTGAGACTTTTAAACTCAATCGTATTAAAGAATATCAAACACCTTTGATGAAAGAGTGGTTAGATGTTCGGACGCCCGAATTTAACGTTGGTGAGCAATATAATTTTGATAATACGTACAGAAAAGCGCTTAAAAGTATTGAAGGTTGGAGCGAGGAAGACCTCAAAATGAAATTTATTGCGCCTGTCTTAGAACTCGGTTCGATGACGGACGATGACAGAGTAATTGGCTATTTTGATAAAATAATTTCAGCCACAATAGAAGGCATTAGATTGACCGTTAAATCTGATTTTATGTTGGCAAAGGGTATTTTGAACGTTTTCAAAACGCCTTATTTCCATTTTCAAGAATACAAACCGCAACTCAATCCAAGCGGTGAACCGATGGCTCAATTGTTACAAGCGTTTTTAATCGCACAAGAAAAAAATGACCATTCTAAACCTTTATACGGCGTAGAAATTATTGGAAAACAATGGGCTTTTGTCGTCATGGATGGTAAAGATTATTGTATCTCAAAGGCTTTTGACGCCACAGATAAAGACGATTTATTGATTATTATCGCTGTTTTACGTAAATTTAAGGTGATTTTATACGAGCGTTTGATTGACTAAATCGACAATTTTTCATTTATGAAAAGAAACTAAAAAGCCGTCCCGATTCACTCGGGACGGCTTTTTAGCATTTATACTGAGGGGTCTTTTTTTTCTGAAATTTCTACCCTAAACAGGTTAAAATCAACGCTTTACGCGCTTGTTT
>JAYUKJ010000278.1:0-1385 GCA_043764555.1 Saprospiraceae bacterium | reverse complement strand
TAAGGAGCCGTCGAACCCGTAACTGCCAACGTAATCGCGCCTTGTGCCGTACACGTTTTTGGCGTTGCCGTCGGCGTCACCACCAAGCCGCAACGGTTTCCACCGCCGCCGCCGCCGCAATTTGTCGCATTGTTGGCCACCAAAACCGCAATCACGGTATCGCAATTCGGCGTTGAAGGCGAAACGGTTACGGAATAAATGCCCGCTTCCAAATTCGTTCTATCCTTAGGGTCGTTTGTGCCAACCAAATCCGCCCAATTGAACGTGTAAGGCACGGTTGAACCCGTAACACCCAACGTAATTGAACCATTTGATGTACACGTTTTAGCCGTTGCCGTCGGCACAACTGCCAAGCCGCAACGGTTTGTGCCAACGCCGCCACCGCAATTGATGGCATTATTGGCAACGTTAATCGTCAATGTCGTATCGCAAGCCGTTGCCGAAGAAACCGTTACGACGTAATTGCCTGCTTCCAAAGCCGTACGATTTTGCGGCTGATTAGCGCCCGTCAAATCTGCCCAACGGAACGTGTAAGGTGCTATCGAACCACTCACCGACAAGTTGATAAAGCCTTGAATACCGCAACTTCTCACTTGAACGAACGGCGAAACGCGCAAACCGCAGCTATTGCCGCCATTTGTCGGATTTTCAACCGCCGTGATGATGTAATAAGTTGTGTCGCAGACGTTGTTCGTATTGCACACCTTGATGCAAGCCGTGTCCGAACCAACCAAAAGTCCCGTAATGTCCACGCAACGCGTCGCATCCGTATAAACAAAAGTTACATTTCTACCCGAGTCTCCAGAGCAAAGATTCACGCCGCCGCCGTACGTCCCGCGCGGAATCGACACGCGACAATCCCGACGCGTTGTGCCAACCGAAATCGTATCGCGAATCGTAATGCGCTTGCCGACAACTGATGTATCAATCGTTCCAACTATGTATATTGTGGTGTCACACACGTTATTAGCATTGCAAACCACGTAGCAAGCCGAATCTACACCGACCGTCAAACCGCGATAGTTCACGCAACGGCTGTTGTTATCAATTGAAAAAGCCACGTTCGTTCCTGAACTATTTGGGCAATCGTTCCTAACCGAAAAGACGGAAATCGGAATCGAAATGCCACAATTTTGACGGCTTGCGCCAATCGAAATCGTGTCGCGAACGATAATTTTTCTTCCCGCACCATTGTTCATTCCGCTACCGATTGCGCTGATGCGCACAAACGTCGTGTCGCATTGACCCGCCGCATTGCAAACGCGGATGCACGCCGAATCCAAGCCAATCGCAACGCCCGTGTAGGCGACGCATTTTGTGGCTTGGTCAAGTGTGAAACGCGCTTTCGTTCCCGAAGTGCTTGCGCAAATATTTTCAAAAGTCGT
>JAYUKJ010000277.1:0-1386 GCA_043764555.1 Saprospiraceae bacterium | reverse complement strand
ACAAAGTCTTGTTATCAACGGGCGAAAAGACCACGGGCGCCGTTCGCAGGAAGCGATACGCGCCACTTCGGACGGCTTCGGGCGCGATATTCTGCACTTGTCCCGTGCGTTTATCAAATTTTGAGATTTTGCCACCGTAAATAATGTTCGGGTCGAGCGGGTCGGGCGCCACGTAGCCGTATTCCTCAACGCCGACGGGATGCCAATCGTGAAACGTGATTTGCCCATCGTTGCCGCGCGACGCAATGCCAACCGAACCACTCTCCTGCTGCCCGCCGTAAACATTGTACGGAAAAGCGTTATCTGTACCCACGTGATAAAATTGCGCCGTCGGCTGATTGTACCAACTGCTGAACGTTTCGCCGCCGTTGACGGTGATGATTGCGCCTTGGTCACTTGCCAACAAAATCACATTCGTATTGTCGGGATTTATCCAAATTCTGTGGTAATCGTCGCCGCCCGGCGCACCGCGAAAAGCGTTAAATGTCTTGCCGCCGTCCGTGGATTTCCAAACAACGACGTTTGCGGTGTAAACAATATCCGCGTTTTTGGGGTCCACTTTTATTTCTGCGAAGTCCGTTCCACGACCGTAATAGCGCGCATCATCGCTCAATCTCGACCACGTTTCACCCGCATCATCGCTCCTAAAAATGCCGCCATACTGAGGGGGTGCTTCGACGGTTGCGTAAAGGCGATTTGGATTTGTGGGCGCAATCGTGAAGCCAATTCGGCTCAAACCTTGCGCGGTTGTGGGCAAACCTTTTTCGAGTTTCTTCCAATTTTTACCGCCATCAACGGACTTAAACAAGCCACTCGTTGTACCATTCCACGCGCCATTTTCCCACGGACCTTGCCGACCTGCCCACATATCGGCGTAAATGATTTGCGGATTTTGGGGGTCAATCGCCACTTGAACCGCGCCCGTGTTTTCATCGATGTACAACACTTTTTCCCACGTTTTGCCGCCATTTAGCGTACGAAACACGCCACGTTCGACGTTTGCACCGTAAGGATGTCCCAAAACGGCCGCAAAAACGCGGTTCTCATTTGTCGAGTCGATTGCCAAACCGCCGATTTGTTGACCCTCTTTCAGTCCCGTATTTGTCCACGTTTTGCCCGCGTCCGTTGATTTGTAAATGCCGTCACCGACCGACAAATCGGGGCGTTGAATGCCTTCACCACTCGCCACATATAACACATTTGGATTGGACGGCGCAACGGCCACATCACCAATCGAACCCGTCGGCTGCTCGTCAAAAATCGGCAACCAAGTGCGCCCATAATCCGTTGTTTTCCAAACGCCGCCGTTGTTGACACCGATGTAAAAAACGTTCGGTTGTTGCGGCACGCCGACCGCGCCGACGGTTCGTCCACCGCGGTGCGGAC
>JAYUKJ010000276.1:0-1388 GCA_043764555.1 Saprospiraceae bacterium | reverse complement strand
AGGACTGTGAGATATTGGCTGCGTTAAAATCGCCAACCGCCTTTTCTTGAATGTGCAAGGACAAAGGCGTTTTACGATACTTACTAATACCGTCCTCGGGGCGCAATGCGGTGATAGCCTTGCTCAATTCGCCATGAAACGTGGCCGGCGAATCTTTGCGCGATTCGCCGCGCTGAATACGTCCGTCAAGTTCAATAACGCTTTTCTGCATTTTCTCAAACTTATCCTTGTATTCGTCTGTCAAGTTTTTGAGGGCGACCTTTTGGTCGTCAATATTCAAGCCTTCAATGCTTTTTTTGACTGACAAGTCAATTTGACTGTCAATGTCGGTTTTCAGTTTTGCTACTGATTCTTCTAATTCTGTGTTCATTTTGCAATCTGTTTTTGAAGTTGTTTTACGATGTTTAGCATCGCGTCTTCGTTGTTCAGAGTGCTTGGTGGCGGCTTTGATTCGGCATTGACGCTGTTGTATTGGGTAATGGTTTTAATGGCGTATTCGATGGCCTCAAAGGTTTCGTCGGAGAATGTCCCCTTGCGGTATGCTGAAAATAATTCTTGTTGGTAGGCGAGTAATTGAGCGGGGTCAGCCAGCAAAGACTTCATTCCCATAAAGGGCGTTTGAGCGTTTGCGCCAAAAACGACGGTCGAACCCTCAATGAGTTTCCACTCAAAAACTTCTTCGTAGTTATCTAATTTGTTGGTTTTAATGGCAACAACCATACAGCTATGCTCTTTAATCAAGCCTGTTTCGTAGAGTTTTAGAATGTCGTTTCCGTGGGTGGTATTGGCTATTTCTGATTCAAAATACAGGCCAAAGCCGTCCGATTTTAAAACTTTGGGTCGGGCTAAAAGAAACTCGGGTAATAGTCGGTGCGAGGAAACGTGGGCGATTCTGCCCGTACCCTCGGGGCCGTTTTCCATTGCCGTTTTTGTGAAAGAACCCGCCATTGACATTTGTCGGTCGGAATCAACAACGCCAAAAGAGTTGAAATAGCCCGTAACGGTGCGCGATGCACTGTCCACGTCTTTAATAACCGCTTTTGCATCTTTGACAATTGGGGTTTTATTCATTTTATATGACAATAGCTGGTTTTTTTGGCCTATTTATCTGTAAAAAAACCCTTTTTTAGATAATCTATTTGTATTTAAGCCCGCAAATAGATAGATTTGCCGAACATACCGAACAGTTCGGATATTCCGAACAAAAACTAACGATAACCCCTATACTTTATGGATAGATTAATTAAGCCCACTATGCTATCTAACCTGCTTGGTGTGCGTATGCCCAAGTCGTCGGCATTTGATTTGATTGAAAAAACAAAATTGAGTTTAGGGAAGCCAAAAGATGGCGTTTTGCTGGTAAGCGAGTTTTTAAACTACCACAAAAT
>JAYUKJ010000275.1:0-16905 GCA_043764555.1 Saprospiraceae bacterium | reverse complement strand
TTTGAAAAATTGTCAAATCTTACAGAGCGATGGAATATTTTAAAATGCGCTTTACATCTAAAAAAACGGCTATAAATTTTGTCGTGTTGAAAAATGTTTAGAAATTGCTTTAAATATGAAGCACCATTTAATTTTTTTACCAAAAGCACGACTCAAACCTGCCCTTTATGATTCGCTAACTGATTGATAATGGCGCGTTTACACAGCTTAACCAAAAATAACACGTCGCACTATGATTGCACGAGACCTAATTTCGGACGAGATTATTCCGCTACGAACCTCTGATTCGGGCGAAGATGCACTGGAGCGCATGGATGATTATCACGTCCGACATTTGCCGATTGTCAACGACCGTCAATTGCTCGGCTTGATTTCAGAAGAAGAAATTTTTGACTTAGACGCCCAAGAACCCGTCGGCTCTTACGACCTTCAAATGGTGCATCCCTTCGTCAAAGACACGGTTCACATCTACGAAACGATGCGGGTTTTGCACGAATACCGCTTGACGCTCGTCCCCGTCGTTGACAAAGACAACAACTATATGGGTGTCGTTTCGCTCCCCGATTTGCTGAAATATTTTGCCGAAACGGCTTCTTTGAGCGAGCCGGGCAGCGTGATTGTGCTGGAAGTCAATAAACACAACTATTCATTGGCGCAAATTGCGCGGATTGTGGAATCCGAAAACGGGGTTATTTTGAACTCTTTTATCACCTCTCTGCCCGATTCTACGGAATTGGAAATCACCTTGAAAATTAATCGTCCCGATATTGGACGCATTCTGTCGAGCTTCGTGCGGTTTGGCTACGAAATCAAAGCCTCGTTCAGCGAGTCGGAATACATCGATTCCTTGCAGGAACATTACGAGTCGTTGATGTCGTTTATGAGTGTTTAAAAAATAACTTTTCGACGTGAAAAATTCAAACGGCGTTATTGTGTTTCGGCACAATAACGCCGTTTGAATTTCCAAAAGACCCCTCAGTATAAATGCTTTTTTCACGCCATTCTGCGTATAAATTAAGCACAACCGCGTGGTTCTACCCGTTAATTCTTAATTTTCAATTTTTAATTCGTTATTTCGCGGCTTCAAAAAAAAATTACCGACTCAAATTTTTAAATAGTAAAAAAATTATGGCAAAAGAAATTACCGCACGGAGCGAAGATTATTCGCAATGGTATTTGGACATCGTGAAAAAGGCGGGACTCGCCGACAATTCGCCCGTTCGCGGCTGCATGATTATCAAGCCAAATGGCTACGGTTTGTGGGAAAATATGCGCGATGCTTTGGATAAAATGTTCAAGGACACGGGGCATACAAATGTGTATTTTCCGTTATTTATACCCAAAAGTTTTTTGAGTAAAGAAGCGGCACACGTGGAAGGTTTCGCGAAAGAATGCGCCGTTGTCACGCATTATCGCTTAAAAAACGACCCAAATGGTGCGGGATTAATCGTTGACCCCGATGCTAAATTGGAAGAAGAACTCATCGTCCGCCCAACTTCGGAGACAATTATTTGGGATACTTACCGCACATGGATTAACTCCTACCGCGATTTACCGTTGCTCTACAACCAATGGGCGAACGTTGTTAGGTGGGAAATGCGGACGCGTCCGTTCCTCAGAACTGCCGAATTTTTGTGGCAAGAAGGACACACCGCTCACGCATCATCGGAAGAAGCCGTGGCCGAAACCAAGCAGATGTTGGATATTTACGCCGATTTTGTTGAAAATTGGATGGCCATGCCCGTGATTAAAGGCTATAAACCCACTCACGAACGCTTTGCGGGTGCCGAAGATACGTACACAATCGAGGCGTTGATGCAAGACGGCAAGGCGTTACAGTCGGGTACATCTCACTTTTTGGGACAAAATTTTGCGCGCGCTTTCGACGTGAAATTTTTGAACAAAGAGAACAAACAAGAACTTGTTTGGGCAACATCGTGGGGCGTTTCGACGCGCTTGATTGGGGGTTTGATTATGACACATTCAGATGATGAAGGCTTGGTTTTGCCGCCAAAACTCGCGCCGATTCAAGTCGTTATTGTGCCAATTCCGAAGCCGTCGCCTGAAATCAACGAAGCGGCGGATAAGATTGTGAAAGAGTTGAAAGCGCTCGGCATTCGCGTAAAAGTGGATAATGACGACTCAAAACGCCCAGGATTTAAGTTCGCCGAATACGAAATGGTCGGCATTCCCGTCCGCATTGGCATCGGTGCGCGCGATTTGGCAATTGGAAAAGTCGAAGTTGCAAGACGCGATACGAAGGAAAAAATGGCGGTTGATACTGAGGGGGTCGGCTTGGCAGTCAAAAATTTGTTGGACGAGATTCAGCAAAATCTATTTGACCGCGCCGTGGCTTTCCGCACCGATATGACATCAAATGCCGATACAATGGCTGAATTCGAGCAAATTTTGGCAACAAAAGGCGGTTTTATCTACGCGCATTGGGACGAAACAACCGAAACGGCCGACAAAATTAAAGACTTGACCGGCGCGACAATTCGCTGCATTCCGTTGGATTCAGTGGCCGAGAACGGCGCGTGTATCTTGACGGGCAAACCTTCACAACGGCGGGTTTTGTTTGCGAAAGCATACTAAATTTTGACGCTGCTTAAATTTGGACTTTCAAATACTGAGCGGTCTTAATACTTATAAACGCCCAATTATCAACGGATAATTAGGCGTTTTGTGTTTAAAAAGAAGTTTATACTGAGGGGGGCTTCCGCAATCTGGAAGCATCCCCTTAGTATTTTCAACTTTCATAACGCCGAAACACTTAACTATTGGTTTAATAATAAAACGTTCTCAAAAATATTATAATATTGCTTGATACATCGCTCAACGAAAGGTCTTTTTTTTTAAAATTTTTGCTTATTTTGTAACTAACTATCATATTTTTGTTTCAAATATCAACGCATTGTCAAGCTGAATGCGTTGAGATGAAGTCGAAAAATCGCCTTAATAAACTAAAAGAATAATTAATGCAAGAGTTGAAATTAGCAAATTTATTGCGTCAAGAAAAATTTAATGCCGTAGAAATAACAAGTTTTGTTGAAAAATTTGAAGTGGTCACACTTCGAAAAGGCGACCATATTTTGAAGGAGGGACAAATCTGTACTTTCTTAGGTTTTGTGGATAAGGGATTGCTTATTTATTACAATCTTTCGGAGGACGGAGATGAGAAAATTTGTGATTTTGCTGTTGAAAATCAATGGGTTACTCAATATCAAAGTATGTCAACGGGCAGTAAATCTCTGTTGAGTATCAAAGCCCTTGAGCCGACCATATTATTAAAAATATCCTATCAAAACTTGATAAACATCGCGGAAAAAATACCTCGAATTGAAACCTATTATAAGAAAATGATAGACAATTTCCTTTTTACAATGGTGGGTAGAACAAATGATTTTCAAAATTTAGTTGCTGAAGAACGCTATTCGAAATTTGTAAAAGAAAATCCACAACTTATTCAGCGTTTGCCGCAGTATTATTTAGCGAGTTTTTTGGGCATCGCTCCACAATCATTGAGTAGAATAAGAAAGAATAATTTCCGATAAATCGTTTCTTAACAAATGTGAATGAATGGACTATTGAATTGCACTCACCTTTGCCCTGTTAATTTTATTCATTCATATTTTAAAAGAAATTTTTTATGACAAAATTTATTTTTTCACTCTGTCTTACTTGCTTCCTTTTTAGTGCGTCAAATGCTCAAAACCAATCGACTTACGACCCAAAATGGAGCGTCGTTTTAGGCTTAACCCAACCCCTTTTTCTGCAAGGATTCAACGCCGAAGTCAACTACTACACGCCAAAAATGATCTTCGATTATTCGCATGGCATAAATTTAAAAATGGCGGGTGCAGTGGTGGCAAAGACTTATGAAGACCAAAAAATCAACTTCAAAATAACGCATACGCTTGGTTTTGGTGTTGGTTATAGGTTTTCAAAGGGATTTAACGTGCGTTTTGAACCCAAATTGCACGTTTATGAAACCTATTACGATGGCGTTGAACAACAAAAAAGCAACAGCCTCAAAAACTTTAGCACAACGACTTTAGGTTTTGGTGCGTACTACCGTTGGCTGCCGTTTGAAAAGCAAAACAATGCCTTGAAGGGGATTACAATTGCACCAAGTGTACGCTATTGGTACAAAGTGGCTTCTACACTTGACAATGATAAATTTGCTTATCAAAATTCAAAAACCAACAAAAGCGCCTCTTTCGACGCACCCAATATTGGGCTTTCGAATACGCCGATTGTCATAAATGTCAGTGTCGGTTATTCGTTTTAGAATTAAGAAATTTTTGGGTTGGTACAGAATTTCAAACTTTAAACGCTTGACTATCTCTTTGACAGTCAAGCGTTTGTGGCGTTAAAAGGTAAAAATACTGAGGGGGTGCTTTTGCTTGACAAATTGATTTATTCTTCAAAATCGTCTCCTTTCAACTGCTGTTTTATCAACACTTTAACGTAGTGTCGGTTGCGGCGTTCTTTTTTAGCATCCGAGCGTTTGTCGTTGCGTTTATCTTTCACAATCCGTTCTAAATCGTTCAAATCTTCGATTTCTTTTACGTCATTTATGGATGTTCTCTTGGGCATCAATCAGAATTTTAAGATAATTTAATCAAATACAATTTTGCGACCAACAATTAAAACAGCGTTTGGTTGATTTTTAAAATTACTTCCTTCCGTTTATTGCCTTTTTTTAAAACAAAAAGCGATAAGAAGCGGCAAAATACTGAGGGGGTCATTAAAAAAAAAGACGGCGCTGTTTACAGATTTTACGCTACTTTGCCGACAAAAAACCGCAAAAAAGATGGAAGAAAAGAAAAGAAGACCGACTAAAATTCAACCAACGCGCCTGCTTGAACGCGACGGAACGATGACGATTGAAAAAGATACACTTAACTCGTTTCGCGTTTATAATTATCTGATGCGCATCTCATGGCAGCACTTTCTGCTTTACGCTTTTGCAACTTACGCCGCTTTAAACGCCATTTTTACGCTGCTTTACATCATTTTTGGCGGAAAATCATGCCTTGCTAACTTTCCAGCGCGCTCGAACGTAGCGCTGGATTTTCTCGAAATTTACTTTTTTAGTACCCAAACTTTTACGACCGTCGGTTACGGTTTTATGCATCCCGACTGCGTATCCACAAATGTCATTGCGTCGATTGAGGCGTTCAGCGGTTTCGTGTTTTTTGCGGTAGTTACAGGTGCATTTTATACAAAATTTACGAAGCCAACGGTCGCTTTGAAACTCAGTCACGTGGCGGTTTTTGATAACTTCAACGACCAAAAAGCCTTTAAATTTATGCTCGCCAATGAATTTGACAATCGTGTTGTGGATGTGGAAGTGACACTCGATTTGATTAAACTTGAAGCGGTGGAAGGACGGTTTAAAAAACGTTTTTACCAACTATATTTGTTCCGAAAACGAATTCCGTATTTATCGCTGCCTTGGACGGTTGTTCACGTAATTGACGAAAAAAGTCCCTTATTTGGCTTGACGCACGTGGATTTTGAGACTCAAAACTTAGAATTTTTTGTACAAGTCAAATTTTTTGATGAGTCACACAGCCAATTTTTGTTTCAAGAGTTCTCTTTTTTTGGCAGCGAGGAAGTATTGTGGGGACATAAATTCGTCAATATTCAACGCTACACCGAGCGTGGTGCGCTGAAATTGACAATGAAAAGATTTGGAAAAACGGTAAAAGTTGAAGGATTTCCCGAAGTTTTGTCAACTTGATTTTAATTAATTAACGGGCGAAAAAATCTTTTTATCAAAAATTGGATTGACTTCCACTTTATCGATTTTAATGGAGCGCATAACTTCGCCGTTCACCATAACTTCCATCGTTTTAGGCAACAATAAACCGCCCGCCACTTCTTTGTAACTGTTCAAATACAGCTCAATCGGACTGTCTTTTTTGCCGCCAACGAACGAACGAATCACCATCAAAGAAAAATTTTCAGTGTTGATAAGAAATATTTTTTCATCGCCCGCTTTGCGCGACAAAATGAGGCGAAAACAGTTTTTACCGTTGATTTCTTCGGTGCTGTCCAAGCGAATTTTATGCCCTTTGCCTTCATAATCCACCAATTCGTCTTCAAAAGCGTCGGCTGCTACCTCCTTTGTTTCCGTAGAATCTTTGATTATCGGTAAAAGCGACAAGGTGAACGGATTGCGCGTCCACGCGATTTTACCGTCGTAGGCATCGACAATTTTTTGATTATTCGTCGTGTCAAGCGTGAGTTCGATGTACATCAAATTGGGGCGCGCCTGCAAAATCATGCAGGGTAGATCCATCCCTTCAATGGAAACGATGCCGCTTTGACGGGTTGATTCGATATTTTTCCAAAATTTGCCGCCGCCCATCGTGATGAGGTATTTTTCGACGATTTCCTCGGCGGTGAATGCTTGCGCGTTGAGGACGTTGACGCAGAAAAGAAGGCTGAATGTGTAAAGTATATTTCTCATTTAAAATAAAGATTTGTCAGTAGTCGATGTTTGTAAAGGCGCAAATTGCTCACTTAATTTGAAAAAGTCAATAGCCAACTACCCTAAATGCGTTAATTTTATCAAAAAATTAACACCCCTCAGTATGCATAACGTTTTTAACAAATTTTAAAAATTTCAATAAAATGACCATTGGCATCGGTGGCGTGAGCCGCTCAGGAAAAACAAGTTTAGCTTTTTTGATAAAAAAAATAATCGAAGCGCGCGGCGAAACGGCGGTCGTTATCAGTCAAGACGATTTCGTTTTTAATGAAAATTTAATTCCCAAAATTCGGCACCGAGCGGACTGGGAATGTCCTGAAAGTGTTGATTCTCAACGTTATAGAAACGAAATTATCGAAAAGAAAGTGGTGTATCAACACGTTATTACCGAAGGCTTACTCAATTTTTGGGATGCTGAAACGGATGCATTATTCGACCGCCGCCTTTTTATAAGTATCAAAAAAGACATTTTTCTAAGTCGAAGAATGGAAGAAAAACGTTGGGGTTTTGAACCAAAATGGTTCCTCGAACACGTGTGGAAAAGCTATTTAAAATATGGACAAACAATTTTGCACGAACCCCGAAAAGGCGTTCTATTATTGTCGGGAAATGGCGATTTTGATGCTCAATTGGTAGCGCGTTTCTTGGGGTTTTAGGCTTTTTTTGTGTTTCAAAATTGGAAATAGGACCCCCTCAGTATAAAGCCGATTTTTCAGCAAGAAAATCGGCTTTAGAGCTAAAAATGGCATTTGTGACGTAGAAATATTTTAAAAATTAAATTTATCCTACATTTGCTTTGTGAAAAAACAACCGCAATGTTGCAATTACCAACTTCGCTCAACGTCGGGCGGAGCGCTTATTCTAACTAAAAATATGACTAAATTATTTTATTTAACGGTTACTCTATGTCTATTTTTCACGCAGTCAATATCGGCTCAAACGACCGACTTGTTGCGGCAGAAACTGCAAGACATCGTTTCGACAAAAAACGCGACTGTCGGTATTTCAATTGTTGGGAACAAGGGAAAGGATACATTATCGATGAACGGGGATAAAGATTTCCCGTTACAAAGTGTATTCAAATTCCATATAGCGTTGGCCGTTTTATCCCAAATTGACGAAGGAAAGTTTTCGCTCAAGCAGCAAATCAAGATTGAGAAGAAAGACCTCTTGCCCAATCTGTACAGTCCGATTAGAGACAAATACCCTGATGGCGCGACACTTACGCTTGCCGAAATATTAGAATATACGGTTTCCGCGAGTGACAATGTGGGTTGTGACCTCTTGCTAAACCTCATCGGCGGACCTCCAATCGTTCAAGATTATTTCGTAAAAAATGGCTGTAAGGACGTGTCCATCAGAACCAATGAGGAAATGCAGCAAGCCCACTGGGATTTACAATTTCAGAATTGGACAACGCCCAACGCCGCGAATTATGTCCTGTCAAAATTTTACAAAAATAAGCCAAAACTGTTGTCCCGAAAAAGGTATAAATTCATTTGGAAGGTGATGAAAGGAACCCAAACGGGCAAAAATCGATTGAAAGGACAACTGCCGCCGAATACCGTTGTGGCGCACAAAACGGGTACTTCTGGGACCAACAAAGCGGGTTTGACCGCGGCCGTGAACGATATTGGCATCGTGTTTTTACCAAATGGGCGCTACTTTTTTATCAGCGTTTTTGTAACAAATTCAAAAGAAAATGCCGAAACGAATGAAAAGATTATTGCTGATGTCGCTAAAGCGGCTTGGGATTATTTCACGAATAAAACAAAATAAAACGACTGATTACTGCATTTCCTGCGTGAATTTAATGAATAATGCCCGATTTTAATGCAAAAAGCATCAAAATCGGGCATTATACTGAGGGGTCCTAAAATTCGATTACTCTTTGATATTCAAAGCAATTGACAATTCCGTCAACTGCGATTCCTCGATAAACGAAGGTGCATCAATCATAATATCACGTCCTTGATTATTTTTCGGGAAAGCAATAAAATCACGAATCGAATTGACGCCCGACATCACGGCGCACAAGCGGTCGAAACCGAACGCAATACCACCGTGCGGCGGCGCACCGAACTCAAATGCACCCAACAAAAAGCCGAATTTTGATTCCGCTTCTGCTTCCGTCATGCCCAAAAGCGTGAAGTTTTTGGATTGCAATTCGCGGTCATAAATCCGAATTGAACCGCCGCCAATTTCGACGCCGTTCAAGACCAAATCGTAGGCATCGGCACGCAAATTTTTCATCGTTTCGTGGTCGCCGTTGAGCATACTCGGAATTTGCTCGCGTTTTGGCGATGTAAACGGATGGTGCATCGCGTAAAAACGTTGCGTTTCTTCGTCCCACTCCAATAATGGAAAATCCACGACCCACAAAGGCTTAAATACTGAGGGGTCCCTCAAGCCGAGTTTGCTGCCCAATTCTAAGCGCAATTCGGACAATTGCTTGCGCGTTTTGTCGGTTTCGCCGCTTAAAATGAAGACGACATCACCTTTGCCCGCGCCGCATTTGTTACCAAATTCGTGCAATTGTGCTTCGCTGTAAAACTTCGCAATTGGCGATTTTACCGTGCCATCTTCTTCAAATTTGATGTAAACCAAGCCTTTTGCGCCGATTTGTGGACGTTTTACGAAGTCCGTCAATTCGTTCATTGTCTTGTTCGTATAAGCCGTGGCAACGCCTTTCGCGCAAATCCCAACAACAAATTCTGCCGAATCAAAAACTGGAAATCCTTTGCCTTTTGCCACGTCGTTCAACTCGACGAACTCCATACCGAAGCGAATATCGGGCTTATCTGAGCCGTATTTCGACGCCGCTTCGTCATACGTCATGCGTGGAAAATCCGCCAAATCAACATTCAAAGACGTTTTGAAAACGTGTTTTGTCAAACCTTCAAACGTGTTTAAGATGTCTTCTTGCGTGACAAACGACATCTCACAATCTATTTGCGTAAATTCAGGTTGACGGTCGGCGCGTAAATCTTCATCGCGGAAACACTTGACAATCTGAAAATATTTGTCAAAACCCGCCACCATCAACAACTGCTTAAACGTCTGCGGCGACTGCGGCAAAGCGTAAAATTGTCCTGCGTTCATGCGACTCGGCACAACAAAATCGCGCGCACCTTCGGGCGTTGATTTAATTAAGTTAGGCGTTTCGACCTCAATAAAATCTTGTCCGCTCAAATATTTACGCACTTCGATGGCAACTTGCGAGCGAAAAAACAGATTTTTCTGAATCGCCGCGCGGCGCAAATCCAAATAACGATATTTCATCCGAATGTCATCGCCGCCGTCCGTGTCGTCTTTAATCGTGAAAGGCGGCGTTTTCGACACGTTTAATACTTCCAACGTCTTGACTTCCAATTCAATATCGCCCGTCGAAATATTCGGATTTTTATTCGTCCGTTCGCGCACCGTGCCGACGATGCGAATCACGTACTCGCGTCCAAGCGCCATCGCCTCTTTGTTCAACGCCTCGTTGTTTTCAAAAACGGCTTGCGTCACGCCGTAACGGTCGCGCAAATCCACGAAAGTCATCTGTCCGTAAGGGCGCGTCGTGTTGACCCAACCACTCAATGTTACTTCTTTTCCTGCGTCTGCAAGGCGCAAGGCGCCGCAATTATGGGTTCTGTACATAATTTTAAAATTCTATTTTTTATAAAAAATCGGATGAATTATTATGGAGATTTTAAATTTCAAATTTCAAGCCGCAAAAGTAAACCGATTTTCGACTTAAAAAACCTCAAAAATGGCGTTTATACTGAGGAGTCCTTTTTTTTCAACGACGAAGGGATTTTGTGCTTAAAAAATTAAGTTCTCATTAAATTTTCAAAAAATTTAAACAAAGCCACGGAGAATCGGTTACATTTGTTTTCAAACTCACCATTGAAACGCATCAAGGGCTACACAATTTTATCTTCATTAAAACGTAACGCGCAGCTATGGAAGCAACAACAACAACGCTAAAAGTTCAGATTTTGGACTTTTCTCCCGCATTTCGGGACGATTTCAAACGCTTGAATATCGAATGGATGACCGCTAATTTCGGAAAAAACACGGACAATCATCTCGACAATCCCGAAGCAATTATCAAAAATGGTGGCTACATCTTATTCGCCGAACACAAGGGGCAAATCGTCGGCACGTGCGCGATTTTAAAGGAAAGTAACAAGATTTTTGAAATTGCCGATATGTCTGTCACGCCTGAATTTAGAGGTCGGAATGTCGGTAAGCAACTATTATCGGAAGCCATCGAGCGCGTTCGCAAAGCAAATGCCCGTGAAATTTACGTGGTTACGAGTTCAAAATTGACAATTTCTTTGGAAATGTTCAAAACTTACGGTTTTCGCGAAACGGGTTTTGACGCCGAAATGTCCATCTATGACGCAACTGATATTAAAATGACGCTCAATTTGAAGTAGTGCCATCTCGGACTTTAGTTCGTAATTTCAAACAATTTGTGGACTCAAATCAACGTTATTGTCACCAAAGGCTTTCAAAGTTTCAAAGACTTTGAAAGCCTTTTCTTTTAAATCATTCAATTATTGATTTTATGAAAAAAATACTTTTTTATGCGCTTATAATTTTAACGCCAACGCTCGTTTTTTCTCAAAATTATACGACAAAAAAAACGGCAACGGGCAAAGCAAAACAAGCATTTTTAGACGCTATGCGCTTAAAAATGAGCAACGATACTGAGGGGTCCCTCAAAGAATTGACGGCGGCGTTGAAAGCCGACCCAACGTTTATTGACGCTCAAATTCAGCAAGCGGCGCTATTTTACAAACTTCAAAAACTCACAGAAGCTGAAATTGCATTTGAAAAAGCCGTTAAAATTGACCCGAATTATGAACCCGAAGCACTGTTTTCTTTGGGCAATATTGAGGTAAAACAAGAGAAATTTGCGGAAGCAGCCGACCATTATGAGCAATATTTGGCGTGTTCAAAAATTACGAATGATGGACGCCTAAAAGCCGAAAAACCCGCAAGAGACGCCCGTTTTACGTCAATTGCCATCAAAAAACCTGTCCCTTTTGAGCCAAAATTGATGTCAGATTCCATCAACACAGCCCAATATTCAGAGTATTTGCCGACCGTCACAGCTGACGGCGAGACGATGATTTTTACCCGTCTTTTTGCCCGACAGGAAGATTTTTTTCAATCAAAGAAAATCAACGGCGTTTGGCAAAAAGCAGTCGCACTCGACGAACTCAACACCGACAACAGTGAAGGCGCGCAAGTGGTGAGCGCCGACGGAAATTTGCTGCTTTTTGCTGCCAAAGACCGTCCCGATGGTTTGGGCAGTTTCGATATTTATTTTTCCAAAAAAATCAATGAGAAATGGGCGCCCGCCAAGCCTTTTGTGCCAATAAATACGTCGTTTTGGGAGTCGCAGCCTTCGATTTCTGCCGATGGGCGCACGATTTATTTTGCTTCAAATCGACCGAATAACGCGGGTGGTATTGATATTTGGTACGTTCAACTCGAAAATGGAAAATGGTCGGAAGCACGGAACTTGGGCGCACCAATAAATACCCGTTGGGACGACCAAACGCCGTTCATTCACGCTGACAATGCGACGCTTTTCTTCACTTCCGAAGGTCACGCAGGAATGGGTGGAAAAGATTTGTTTTTATCTCGAAAATCGTCCGATTCTACGTGGAACAAGCCCGAAAACTTGGGTTTTCCGATAAATACGAAAGAAAATGAAGGGACATTGGCAGTGGCTTTGGATGGCAAATTAGCCTATTTCGGACGCGCCACGAAGGCTGATTTGTACGACATATTTACGTTTGATTTATACGAAAAAATCCGTCCTGCGCCCGTCACTTACGTCCGTGCGACTGTTCGTGATGCCGCCGACAAGACCGTTTTGAGCAATGTGAAACTTGAATTCGTAGATTTAGCTTCGCAAAAAATCGCGGCACTTTCGACGACCGACGAAGCGGGTGCATTTCTGACTTGTCTGCCTTTCGGCAAAAATTACGCGCTCAATGTGAGCCGAAAAGACTACGTTTTTCAATCTGAAAATTTCAATTTATCCGAATCTGCGACGTTTGATAAGCCGTTTATTTTGGACATTTTTCTTCAAAAATTGGCTCAAAATAACCAAAATACTGAGGGGTCCCCCAAAACGCAAACGCCTTCTAAAATTGACGAATCGAAGCCGATTGTTTTGAAAAATGTCTTTTTTGAAACAAATAAAGCCGATTTACGCAAAGAATCACGGACTGAATTGAACAAATTGCGGCTGTTATTGGCCGAAAATCCAAGCATGAAAATCGAAATCAGCGGGCATACCGACAACGTAGGTTCCGACGCCGATAATTTGTCGCTATCAGAAAAACGCGCCAAAGCCGTCCGCGATTTTTTAATCCAAAACGGCATTGCCACCGAAAGATTGACCTACAAAGGCTACGGAAAAACGCAACTTGTTGATTCAAACGACACCGAAACGGGTCGAGCAGCGAATCGGAGAACGGCGTTTTTGATTTTGAGCAGATAAATTTTTTCAGGAAAGGGATCCCTCAGTATAGAGCCTCCTCACAGCATCTCGAACGCCATAGAAACAACAAAAAGCCATTTTTCCAACGTTGGGAAAAATGGCTTTTGTGCTTTAAAATAAGGCGAGAATGTTCCTAAATCGGCATTTTTGCCTTTATTTTCAGAACATAATCAACTGATACTTCGTAAGTATCCGCAATTTGTTCAACGGTTAAGATACCTTTTTTCAAAGATTTTTCGATGCCTAAAACGATGCCTTTTTCCATCCCTTGCTCCATCCCTTGCTCCATCCCTTGCTCCATTCCTTCCGCTTTCCCTTCCGCTTTTCCTTCCTTTCTGCTCAATTCCTTAGCCCACTCGATGGCATTATCGGTGTCGCGTTTGGCGTTCCGATGCATGAGATTCATGGTGTAATTATCAGGATTGGACCTGCTTATTTTTGCAACTGCAAGTGCTTTCATGAAAATATCTTCTTTTAAAATTTTAGGAATGTGGTCGAAATTTTCCAAATTTTTGAGAAAAAAACACCATTTGTCAAAACGAGTTTTGAGTTGAGATGGTTTTTTATTGAAAAAGGATAACTGCAAATATCTAACCTGCAATTTATCCGATAGTTCAATGCCATCATCATCTTTCAGCGTGAATTTTCTAATGAGTTTACGCTTGCCCCAACGCGCGGCGTCCGTGTCGTAATTAAAGTTCAAAATGCCCACAAAATAGACCGTTTTGAAGTCATATTGCCACTTTTTGCCTTTTTTACCTTGCTTAACAACAGCCGTTGAGCCGTAAAATACGGAACGTTCCGTAAAATATTTTTGCGGCGCTTTTTGCATTTCTACGATAAAATATTCACCCGAAATCGCTGTGCAATGAATGTCATAGATGATAAGACGTTCTTTTGCCGTGTCGGGGTGCTGCTCTCGTTGCTTAAACGTCAAATCAGCAATTTGATGGTGTTCGGGCAACATTGAATTTAAAAAATCGATGAGTAAATCTTTATTCGCTTCTTCGCCAAATAGTTTATGAAAACCATAGTCGCTCGTCGGGTCAAGGTAAAGCGGCTCGCGTCGTTTAGTCGGTCTGTTTTTTGTCATTTTATTGAGATTTTCTCGGTTTACGCTTGCTTTTTCGGTGAATTAAGCAACAAAGTTAAACCTTTTATTCAAAATTGCAAATCTTGGACGAAAAGGGTATTTGAAGTTCAAATTTAGAATCCCAAATTTGAAATCTTCCCTATCTTGCGCCAAAATCCGTAAGGATTTGTTCACAAAATATTGATTATCAGAAACTTAGAACTGAACGCTTTTTCATGATTTCTACGGAGCAACTCTATAAAAAATTTCAAAAGCACCCGTCTGTAACGACCGATACGCGCCGCATTACTGAGGGGTCCATTTTTTTTGCGCTCAAAGGCGACACTTTTGACGGCAATATTTTTGCCGAACGGGCGCTCGAACTCGGAGCGGCTTTTGCGGTGATTGACAATCCCCATTTTCAAAAAAACGAGCGTTTATTACTTGTCGCCGACGTTTTGACGGCGTTGCAAGACTTGGCGCGGCATCATCGTCGGCAATTTGACATTCCGTTTATCGCAATTACGGGGTCAAACGGCAAAACGACGACGAAAGAATTGGTTGCGGCGGTGATGAACACACGTTATAGTACACTTTTTACGAAGGGAAATTTTAACAACCACATTGGCGTGCCGTTGACGCTTTTGCAAGTGACGGAAGACCACGAGGCGGCGATTATTGAAATGGGTGCGAACCACCAAGGTGAAATTGATTTGTTGTGCTCGATTGCCGAGCCGACGCACGGGCTGATTACGAACATCGGCAAGGCGCATTTGGAAGGTTTTGGCGGCATTGAAGGCGTAAAACAAGGTAAATCTGAGATGTATCGTTGGCTCGCGGCGCACAACGGGACGGTTTTTATTAACGAAGATGAAGCGTTTTTGTCAGGTCTTGCGCCGTTGAATGTTCGCAAAATTGGCTATCGACAATCCGACAATCCGTTGCAAAGGCCCCCTCAGTATGAAGCCCGTTTGGATGGTGTTGACCCGTTTTTGAACCTCAGTATTTTGAATGAAACGGGCGAATTATTGTCCATTCACACGCAAATTGTGGGGATTTATAACTTCAACAATATCTTGACAGCCGTTGCGGTCGGCAAATATTTTAAAGTCCCTGCGGCGAAAATTCAAAAAGCGATTGCAGATTTTGTGCCCGAAATGAACCGTTCGCAAGTCGTGAAATATGGCGAAGCGACGCTGATTTTGGATGCCTACAATGCCAATCCGTCGTCTATGCGACAAGCCTTGTTGAATTTGGCAGCCATGCCACAAGCTAAAAAAGTGGCGATTATTGGTGATATGCGCGAACTCGGCGATGAAAGTGCGGCGGAACATTCTGAGATTTTAACATTGGCTAAATCGTTGAATTTGAATCAGTTAATTACAGTTGGGGACGATTTTGGACATGCCCAAACGGCTTCAAAAGACGTTCATACTGAGGAGCTTGTCCCGATT
Source organism: Saprospiraceae bacterium (assembly GCA_043764555.1). GTDB lineage: Bacteria > Bacteroidota > Bacteroidia > Chitinophagales > Saprospiraceae > JAAFJT01. The sequence continues at coordinate 1,363 of JAYUKJ010000275.1, read as the reverse complement.
TTTCTTCGGGAGTCCCATTTTTCGACAAATTTGGAAACTAAGGATTTTTTCAAAGCTCAGACGTTTGATAAAGACACGTGTATTTTGATTAAAGGCTCGCGGGGGATGAAATTGGAGGTATTGACGCAGTAAATAAAAGTAGCGCGACCTTGAGGTCGCGTCACGTCTATTTTATTTTAAAACATTGAAAATCAACGCATTATGAATCCTATTTTTGGACTTGACTTAGGCGGCACGAAGATAGAAGGTGTCGTCTTGAAATCAAAAACGGACCCCTCAGTATTGGCGCGTTTGCGGCTGCCGACTGAATCGGTAGGCGGCTATCAACACATTATTGAGCAAATTGCAAAGGTTGTTGCATCGCTTGAAAAAGAGACGGGCGCGAAAGCACCTTACATCGGCATCGGCACGCCCGGGACGCACGACCCGATTGTAAACACGCACAAAAATTCTAATACGACGTGCTTGAATGGGCAACCTTTTAAGTTTGATTTGGCAAAAAGACTTGGCGTTGAGGTCAGAATGGCGAACGATGCGAACTGTTTTGCGGCTGCCGAAGCGCATATTGGCGCGGTGCGAGACCATTTTCCGAAGGGTGCGGAGGTCGTTTTTGGGGTGATTATGGGAACGGGTGTTGGCGGCGGTTTAGTCGTCAATGACAAGGTTATCAATGGTCGCCAAGGCATTGCGGGTGAGTGGGGACACAATTTTTTGGATGCAAGTGGTGGTGTGTGTTATTGCGGAAAAATCGGATGTGTTGAACAGGTTATTTCAGGTCCTTCGCTCGAACGACATTATAAATCATTGACAGGCAACTCTTTAAAGTTGAAAGATATTTTTTCTCGATTGGAAACGGACGACGCGGCGCGGCAAACGAAGGCGCATTTGATTCACTTTTTCGGCAAAGGCATGGGCAGCATTATTAATATGATTGACCCCGACGCGATTGTGCTTGGCGGTGGTGTGGGCAATATCGCGGAGCTTTATACTGAGGGGGTCGAAGAAGTGAAAAAAAATATTTTCAACGGGCGACTCGATACCGTTTTTCTAAAACCCAAATTGGGCGATTCGGCAGGCGTTTTCGGCGCGGCTTTGTTGTAACACATTTTTTTTGTTTAACATATTTTTGGTTTAACACATAGGCACATAGGACACATAGGTTTAAAAGAAAAAAGTAAAAAACTATGTGTCCTATGTGCCTCCTGTATAACTCTTTTTAAACCGTTGATAATCAATTGTTTACAAACGACATTTTAAACAGATAATTTTAATCACATAGTTAGACATAGGTGTTTTCACATAGGTTCACATAGGTTCACATAGGTTTTATCGTAAAAATCTATGTGAACCTATGTAAAAACCT
>JAYUKJ010000274.1:0-1396 GCA_043764555.1 Saprospiraceae bacterium | reverse complement strand
TTACGGATTTACGGATTAAAGTGTATTTCTTTTATTCGCTGATTTACGGAAATCAACACAGATTGGTTTTCAATTAAATTTAATTAATTTGCTTGAATTTACTTCAATTTACTTCAATTTTCTCGAAATAAATCTGCACTAATTTGCGCAAATCGGTGGATAAAAAAGAATTAAAATTGAGCAAAAACACCCACGGCAATTGAAGGTGCCGCCAATATATTGCGCCCTTTTAGCGAACCCGCAATGCGCAGCGAAACGCCTATATTTTTTTTATCATTTATGTAATACAAAACCTCTGGACCGACACCCGCAAACTCGACATTGTTGGAAAAAATACCCACGATATTTTCTTTTGCCGTCCCATTATCCAAACTTTCGATGCCGTTTAGCTTTAAAATCGTCAATAAACGGTCGTTGAAGAATTTGTAACCAAACTCGAAATCGTAGCGAAATTCATCCGAAAACGACTTTGTACGGTTGTTGAAACCAACGGCGCCTTGCGTCCACCAACGCGCTTTTCCCGTGCCAATTGCCAATTTGAACATTTGGTTGAACTCGCCGTCGCCCGTCAATAAGCCGTTTTTTTCCGTCGAATTGCCCGTCGGCAAACCCAATAAAAGGTTGGCACTCAATGAGATACCATTTTTATTGAACAATTGGTACCGAAAGCCTAAATCAACGTCGCCGAAATTTGTTTCTGCCGTCGAAGGCGACAAAACAGCACCCGCCGTACTTTTCAATTCCCCCAATTGATTGTTGACCAAAAAAGGAATGTAGCCAATCAAGGTAAATTTATTGGTCACCCCGTATTCGCCGTAAAAACTCGTGATATTGTTCGTAATCGACCGAAAAGGAACGAGTTCACTTTTCGTATTGAAGACATCAGTAGCGCTTATACGCGAAAAATCTAATTTATAAAAGCCTGAATTTTCCGCCTTTGTCCATGCTTGAGCCGTTGATACTGAGGGGGCCGTAACGATTAGAAAAAATGCAAACAGTATTGCAAGCGGGTTGAAGTATGTCGTTTTTTTCATGATGCGATAATTAATATTTAAAATTTTAAGATGAACGGATAAACAATAATTGGTGCAAAAGTGTCATTAATAGGTCACAGAAGTTTCACCGAAAAATCACGGACTTATCACAGCGTTTTTTGTCTGATTTTAGGTTTAAAACTTTTTGCGATTAGAATTAAAAAATCAAATGAAGGACTACTTTTACGGCTTCACTTAAACAGTGACGTTTAAAAAAAAATAAATTAAAGCGCAATGAAAATGACTTTTTCTCCTTCGGCAACGGCGCCGATTTTGAGCGATTTGAAAACGGCAAATATCGCTTATCAAAACATTTACGTCGGCGATTCGGTCGCGCGTCAACCCGTTCACACGGTTTATGG
>JAYUKJ010000273.1:0-4642 GCA_043764555.1 Saprospiraceae bacterium | reverse complement strand
TTAAGGCAACTTTCCAAAAGTTAAAAACTTTTGGAAAGTTATTATTGATAACAAAGGCGCCCTGTCCACAGGTTGCTTTTAACTGAAAACCACCGCTCGTTCTGAGGGGTGGTTTTTTTGTTTTGGCGCAGCCGAATAGAAAGAACAACCGTTGAAAAATTCTCTCATCTCAAACTTGAAGAAAATAAGACCCAGCACCCTTTTTTATCCATAAATTAAACACCTTTACGCAATAAAATTTAAAGAAATGACCACCGACGTTAACATCAAAACACCCAAATATCCCGACAGTCCAAGCCGCCGCTTCACCTTTCTCGGCACGGGAACGTCGCAAGGCGTCCCCGTTATCGGTTGCCGCTGCGAAGTCTGCACGTCCGACGACCCGCGCGACAATCGGCTGCGGTGTTCGGCGCTGATAACCATTGATTATCAAGACATTGTGACCAATATCGTCATCGATACGGGTCCTGATTTTCGGCAACAAATGCTCCGCGCCCACGTCACCGACATTGACGCCGTTTTGTACACCCACGAACACAGCGACCACACGGCGGGACTCGACGACGTGCGCCCGTTCAATTTTCGACAACGCCACCCGATGCCTTTGTACGCAACGCCCGCCGTGCAAACGGCTTTGCGCACCCGTTTTGACTACGCTTTTGCCGAAAATCCCTACCCGGGCGCGCCGCAACTCGATTTGATAACGATTAATAAAAACGACTCGATACGTATTAATAACAGCGACGTTCAGCCGATTGGCATCATGCACGGCGCGCTGCCGATTCTGGGTTTTAGAATCGGCGATTTGACGTACATCACGGATTGCAAAAGCATCGAACCCGAAGAAATGGCGAAAATTGAAGGCACCAAAATCCTCATTCTCGACGCTTTGCACCACAACGAACACCATGCCCATTTGAATTTAACGCAAGCACTCGACATCGTTAATCACGTAAAACCCGAACGCGCGTACTTCATTCATTGCAGCCACCACATGGGCAAAGCCGCCGACGTCAATCCGACCTTACCCGACGGCGTCGAACTCGCTTACGATGGTTTGAGCTTTGAGTTTTGATGGGTGCTTTGACTTGTAAAGCCGTAAAAACCCGCTGAATCGGTTTTATACTGAGGGGTCTTTATTTTTTGTAAACAATTGATTTCACGCACGTTATAAGTTCTATAAAATTAAAAACAACTATTTTCCAGTAATTAAAAAAAATATTGCACCTTTGAGAAGCCGTTAAACGCGCGCGCTATTTTTCTTTTCACCATTAAAAACAAGGTTGATTATGTCAAAAAATAAAACAAATGCCCGACCAAACGCGTCCAAAACGCAAGGAAAACTGCCGCTGAAAACCACGGCTTCTCGTCCCAAAAAAAGCGGACTGAATGACGCACGCGAAACCAAGAAGTTTTTCACCATTTTGGGCATCTGCACGCTCCTACTGACGGTGTTTTTGTATCTCATCTTCATGCGCAGCGCCCAATAATGCGCCCAAAAGCGCCTTATACTGAGGGGTCCTGAAATGTCAATGGACACTTTGTTCGGTACTTAACTTTCCAAAAGTTAAAAACTTTTGGAAAGTTGTCGCGACTCACGGCAACGCATATCGCTGCGAACGGTTTTATCTTTTCATTTATAAAAAAAACGACCCTAAATTGACACTACAAAAGCGGTCGCCGCACTACTTTTGCGGCGCAACCCAGCTACTCGATAACACATCGGGACAACCAACGTATCAAACATTCATTCATACTTTTTTTCAGTTAAAAAATTGATTTGACAATGGCAAAAGTGACCGTTATCGGCTCAGGCAACGTCGGCGCCACGTGCGCAAACGTACTCGCCCACAAAGACATCGTGAAAGAAATCGTCGTCCTTGACATTCAAGGCAAAATGGCGGAAGGCAAAGCCCTCGACACGTGGCAACAAGCACCAATTGACAGCTACTCAACGACGCTGATTGGCACCGACAACTACGAATTGACGGCAAACTCCGACATCGTGGTTATCACGGCGGGCATTCCGCGCAAGCCGGGCATGACGCGCGACGATTTGGTCGCAACAAACGCGCGCATTGTGTCAAGCGTTATCGAAAACGTTACTAAATACTCGCCAAATCCCATCATTATCGTCGTTTCTAACCCACTCGACGTCATGACGTATGCCGCTTACAAAAAAGCGGGTTTGCACAAAAGCCGCGTGATTGGCATGGCGGGCGTCTTAGACACCGCCCGTTACCGCGCCTTTTTAGCCACTGAACTGGGCGTTTCGCCAAAAGATATTCAAGCCATTTTGATGGGCGGACACGGCGACACGATGGTGCCACTTCCGCGCTACACGACCGTTTCGGGCATTCCCGTAACCGAATTAATCGACGCCGACAAACTCGACGCCATCATCGCCCGCACCAAAGACGGCGGCGGCGAACTCGTTCGTTTGATGGGAACTTCGGCTTGGTACGCACCGGGTGCGGCGGCTGCGCAAATGGTGGAAGCCATCATCAAGGACGAAAAACGCATTTTCCCTTGCTGCGCTTACCTCGAAGGCGAATACGGTATCAACGACCTTTGCGTTGGCGTGCCAACCAAATTGGGTAAAAATGGCATTGAACAAATCATCGAATTGCAGTTAAACGACGCTGAAAAAGCCTTGTTGACGGAATCCGCAAAAGCCGTTAAGGAAATTGTGGACGCTTACGAAGCGATGAATTTGTAATTTTTTTTAGAATTAAGATTTATAGGATTTATTAGGATAAAAAAGGATTTTAGATGTAATAACATGAAAGCGACGCCCATACGTCAAATTATTACATCTAAAATCCTTTTTTTATCTTTTGAAATCCTGCAAATTCTCATTCTGAAAGAAACATAAGCCGTGCAAGATTAAACCTGCACGGCTTTTTTTAACGAATTACCTCTTGGAATTTGGAATTTGGAATTTGGAATAATTTAGCTCATGCGACAATTAGAAGACATCAAAAAGATCCTCATTATAGGTTGCGGCACGCTCGGTCTCCGCATCGGTTTGCGCTTCGCGATGGACGGTTTCAACGTTCGTCTGTACGACGTCAACGAAGCATCACTCACGCGGGCGACGGCTTGGCAACGCTCGATTCTCGAAAAAATGATAAAAAAAGGCCTTTATACTGAGGGGTCCGAAACGGTCATGTCGCGCATCGAAACGACAACCGACCCAACCGCCGCCGTGCTGGACATCGACCTTGTGAGCGAATCGGTCTTTGAAGACATCAGCGTGAAAAGGCGTCTTTACAGCGATTTTGCCCTACTTTTTGAAGAAAAAACCATCGTTACGACCAACACATCCTACCTCTTGCCGTCGATGTTTGCCGAAGAAACGGGTTGTCCTGAGCGGTTTTGCGCCTTCCATTTTCACGACGTTTTCACGATGAACGTCGTGGACATCATGCCGCATCCGACAACCGCCGATTGGGTCGTTGACCTCCTCATGGCGCTGGGCAAAAAGATTCACCAAACGCCCGTTTTGATTCAAAAAGAAAACAACGGTTACATTTTCAACCAAATGTTGATGTCCATCGTTGGCTCCGCAATGGACCTAAAAATCAGAGATGTGGCGTCGATTCAAGACATCGACCGCTCGTGGATGGGCAATTTCAAAACCAATATAGGACCATTTGGCATCCTCGACCAAATCGGTTTGGACACGGCTTGGAAGGTCTCCAAAAACGCCAAAGACAGCCGAAGCCAACGCTCATTGGCGTTTTTGCAAACGTACATCGACGAAGGAAAACTCGGCGTAAAGTCGGGCGAAGGCTTCTACAAATACCCACGTCCTGAATATTTGAACCGCGATTTTGTGGAAAAAGAAGGAGAGAAATGAAAAGAAGGACCCCTCAGTATATTGCATAAAAAAAGCCATTTTGACTTAGTGGACAATCGTTTTTAAAGAATCAATACGTCAAAAAATTAATTGCTCAACGCCATAAATCATGACAAACAACGCCTTAAAAGTTGGCATAACGGGCGGCATCGGTAGTGGAAAAACGACCGTTTGCCACATCTTCGAGACCCTCGGCATCCCCGTTTATTACGCCGACGACCGCGCCAAAGCCTTAATGACGGAAGACGCCGCCTTAATCAAAGCCGTCAAAAACCTCTTTGGCGAAGCCGCTTATTTGGCAGATGGCAGCTTGAATCGTGGTCATATTTCAGAAATCGCCTTTTCTAATCCATTGATATTAAATGAATTAAACGCTATTGTTCACCCCGCCGTGCGCAACGATGGCACGCGTTGGCACGATGCCCAAACAGACGTGCCTTACACGCTGAAAGAAGCCGCTCTGCATTTTGAAAGCGGCGGCTACAAATTAATGGATAAGATGATATGTGTCGTTGCGCCGCAGGAATTACGCATTGAGCGCGTTATACTGAGGGGTCCTTTGAAGCGCTCGGAAATCGAAGCGCGCATCGCCAAACAATTGCCCGACGAAGACAAGATAAAACGGTCGGATTTTGTTATCTACAACGACGGTATTCAGGCATTAATTCCGCAAGTTATGGCGATTCACGCGGCTTTAAGCGGTAAAAAATAGAAACGGCTCAAAATTTGACAACAAATAGGACGAAAATTTTATAAAAACCCGTTACTTTGGGCGCATAA
>JAYUKJ010000272.1:0-1397 GCA_043764555.1 Saprospiraceae bacterium | reverse complement strand
TTAGGTGAACAAGCGTGCATCCTCCGTCTGTCCTTTGGCAGCGGTTTTCATGGCATTACGGGCGATTGGCGTTTTAAAGACCACACCTCAACAATCACGCAACCCGATAATAAAAACCTTGTTTACAATCAAAAGACGCGACAAAAAGAACCTGCCCGTTATAAATCCCGTCGTTTAACCAATCATTCTAATGGTTTGATGGGTTTTATTCGATTAGATGTAGACCCCTCAGTATAAAAGGTGTGAAAAATAGATTTTTGTGTATTTTTGCCCGAAACTATTTTTATTCATCATTAATAACAGCATATCATTATGAGATTTGAATTAAAACTACGAGACATAGAATTGCACAACTTCCGCTTATTCGACGAAGTTAAGATTAATTTTGATGATAAACTGACCGTTTTGATTGGGGAAAATGGCGCGGGTAAGACTGCTTTGTTGGAAGGGGTGGCAAAGGCGTTGAACGCAATTATTTTAAGACTGCGTAAAAACACAACCGAACTTGATGAGCATAAATATTATGCGTTAACTGACGTCAAATATGGTCAAGAATCTATATTGACGGATATTAATTTAGAACAGATATTTGAAGATGATGAAAATGAAAGTGAGGCGTCAAAAATAGGAGACTTGGCATTGAAACAAGTAGATGAAGAATATAAAATCAGATTCGCTGAATTAAATGAAAAACTTAATAATTCAGAAGCAGATAGTGACGAAGACAAATTTTGGCGCAATGAAATTGATTTGCTTGAATTAGAAGCAAAAAAGAGACAAGAAAGTATCTACGAAGAGCATGGCATCCGTACAAAACGGGATGAAAAAAATATTCGGTATAGACTAAATCCAACTTATAATGAGGACATTCAAAAAGAAGCTTTTGCCGAAGATAATATTTGGATAATTGAAGACGTGGCGCGTAAAGTAGATAAAAACCGTAAAGACAAGAAAGATATTAGTCTGCCCGTCATTGTCTATTATCCTTGCGAGCGCATTATCACCGATTCTAAAAACGGTAAAGATGAAACTTACGGTATGAATATGTTCAATGCGTATGACCACGCACTTGACGGTCTTTCTTTGGATTACAAACGTTTTTTAGCGTGGTTCAATTGGCAAGGACAAATTGAAAGTAAAAACAAAAACAACCGTGTTTTAGAAATTGTACGGCAATCTATTCTTGATATTTTGAATGACGCCGATGAAAACACTTTCAGTTCAATTGATATTGACCCGACGGATTTTAACAACCCTAAACTCATTATTCAAAAAGGCGACGATAAAGTAGAAGTAAATCAATTATCATCGGGCGAAAAATCTTTATTGATGTTGGTAAGTAATTTGGCTTATCGAATGGCATTGTTGAATCCTAATTCTAAAGACCCTTTAAAAGA
>JAYUKJ010000271.1:0-1401 GCA_043764555.1 Saprospiraceae bacterium | reverse complement strand
TAGGAAAAAAGCTCTCAAAACACTCCATATATTCATGCGTCATGGCGGGTCCGCCGTGCAGCAAAAGAATTTTTATGCGCGGATTGTCGCCAAATTTTTTTGTCCAAACTTTGAATTTTCCTTTTGGGGTATTGATGCTAATAAGCTGAACGCCGCCCGATTGTACAGCGTCGCTAACGACTTCTTTAGTCGTCGTTTTGTCGGTCGTTGACGACTCTTTACACGCCGCGAAAGCCGTTGAAACCAATAAGAAAAGTAATATTTTTTTCATTTTTGGATACGTTTTTTTATGAATGAATGGAGAATAATTAGGCGAATATACTTGATTAATCCTCTTGGTAAATTTTTTTTCAAAAAAATAGGACCCCTCAGTATAAACGCCTTTTTTAATGTTTTTACGTCAAAAAAGGCGTTTATACTGAGGGGTCTCTCTTCGAAATTATTAAAAATTTATTTTTTCAAAACGGGCAAAGCGATAAACGAAGCGGCATTTGGCGCAAAATAAATGCGGTGGTTGGCCTTTCTAAAATCGCTGTCTTTGGCTTCGTTGATGTTCATAAATTGCTGCGGATTGCGGTCGGCGAGGGGAAACCAAGAGCTTTGAATTTGCACCATCAGGCGGTGTCCCTTCTTGAAACTATGGGCAATATCGGGTAATTGAACGACCGTTTTGGTCACTTCATTGGGCTTAAAAGCTTCGGGCGTCTCGAACGAATTCCGAAATTTACCCCTCAGTATTTCGCCCCTAACGAGCATTTGATAACCGCCTTGTGGCACTTTTGAACCCGTCCATTGCGGTGCATCTTGCGGGAAAACGTCGATAATTTTTACGACCAAATCGGCGTCTGTTCCCGTTGTGGCGAAAAATAGATTGGCATTTAGGACGCCCGTAATGGTCAAATCTTCGGTCAAAACGTCCGTTTCAAACGTCAAAACATCGGGACGGCGTTCGGCAAAACGCTGGTCGTCGGTCATGTATTCGCGGGTACGGTCGTCATGCACGTCTTCCGTGTAGGGGACAGGATGCGCGGGGTCGCTTGTCCATTCTTCAAAATTGAGACCACTGCCGCGTGAAATTGATGAAATTGACGGCGGGGCGAACTTCAAACCGCCGTTTTGGTGCAAATAAAGATTTTTAACTTCGGCTTCTTTCGGCGGCCACACGTTATAGGTTGTCCATTTGTTGGAACCCGTTTCAAAGATATTGGACTCTGCCAAATCGTCAATTTTGCCTTCATCTTTCAAGTAAAAATTAAAAAATTTAGCTTCGATGTCCTTCTGGAAATATGCCGTAGTTTTAGAATTGAAGTTCACATTTCCCAAAGATTCGCCCGTCGAACGACCGCCCCACGCCCCGTGAAACCACGGACCCATCACAATTCGGTTGGATACTGAGGGGGT
>JAYUKJ010000270.1:0-4662 GCA_043764555.1 Saprospiraceae bacterium | reverse complement strand
CAATGATTGGTTCAGACCCAAGAACGGAACTGCACACGGGGATAGGACGCATTGATACAGCTATTATTACGGCACATCGCATTTTTTTGTTTGAATTTAAAATGAATGAAACACCAAAAGCCGCGATTCAATGTATCAAAGACAGAAAATATGCCGACCATTTGCGGCATCTGAATAAACCGATAACAGGCATTGGCGTTGTTTTTTCAATCCAAGAAAAAGGTGTTACAGATTGGGATAAGGAAGAATTGTAAATGCCAACCAAAGGACAAAAAGCACCCCCTCAGTATAAAGCCTTTTTTTTATCTCTTTTTACCCTATTTCAAGCACATTCTAAATAACTCATGATACTCAGCAACGACACGAAGCACCGCGGCAATTTAGGCGAGACCTTAAAATTAGACGAGTACAGCCACGTCGAAAAACCTTTTATTGACCAACTCAAAGGTTTGGGCTGGAATACAGGCAGCAACGAAGTCTTAGAACTAAAAATGCAGTCGCAAACACCGCAACAAAGCTACCGAACGTCGTTCTCGGAAGTGGTACTGCAACCCAAATTACGGGCGGCATTGAAGACGATTAACCCTTTTTTGACAGAAGGGCAACTCGATGAAGTGGTGCGTAAAATCACTACTTTCTCCAAAAACAGTTTGATAGAAAACAACCAACAAGTCTTAACCTATTTGTTGGAAAATACAACCGTTTCACGCAATGAAGAAACAGGCGAACTAAGCCCTACGGTTCGATTCATAGATTTTGAAAACGTAGAGAACAATGTTTTTACGGCTATTTCACAATTCAAAGTAAAAATAACAGGCACAGACCACCACATCGTACCCGACCTTGTTTTGTTCCTCAATGGTTTACCCATTGTGGTTGTAGAAGCCAAATCATCGAAAGTCAAAGAGCCGATTCCCGAAGCGATAGACCAATTGTTGCGTTATTCGGAACAACGCGGTGAAACGGGCGAAGGCAACAAAGAACTGTTTTATTACAATCAATTCATCATCACAACGTGCAGCTTCGAAGCCAAGTTCGGTACAATCACGACAAGCATTCCAAAACATTTCTATCGTTGGACAGACCCTTATCCAAGAGATGTGAATGATTTAGAACACGGTCAATCGTCGCCAAACGACCAACAACGCATTGTTGCGGGTATGTTGGACAGGCGAAATCTATTAGACATTATCCAAGTCTTCATCGTTTTTATAACCGATGACAAAGGCAAGAAGATAAAAGTTGTTGGCAGATACCAGCAATTTAGAGCCGTCAAATTGACCGCCAAAAGATTGATTGAGGGTAAAAACCCCTTGGAACGCGGCGGCATTATTTGGCATACACAAGGTTCTGGCAAATCGTTGACGATGATGTTTTTAGTGCGCGAAATGCGATTAAAACCAAAGTTATTGTCTTGGAAAATAGTCTTTGTCACAGACCGCACACAATTAGAAGAACAATTAGCCGACACAGGCGGTAGTATCGGCTTTTCGGTCAAAACGGCTAATTTCATTAATCCTAAACTCAAACCCGACGGCAAGAGTTTAAAAGAATTGTTGCGAAACGACAATTCAGACATGGTGATGGCAATGATTCACAAGTTTCAAGAAAACGGTGATTTAGAAGGTTTGCAAATATTTCCCGAACTTAATCCAAGCAGTAAAATTCTGATAATGGCAGATGAAGCGCATAGAGGACAATATTCGCTTTTAGCCGCAAATATGGATAAAGCATTGCCGAATGCCACATCAATAGGTTTTACGGGTACGCCAACGGGCAAAACAGAAAAAAAATATAAAGACTACATTGATAAATACACCATGCGTCAATCTATTGATGATGGTGTGACTTTAGAAATCGTTTATGAAGGCTTTACACACAATGCTGAGATTCCCGACAAACAAGGCATGGATAAAAAGTTTCAAGATGTATTTAGCGATTACCAAATAAGAGAACGCTTACAAATATTGGGATTTGGTAGTCGGGATGCGTATTTAGATGCCTTAGAAACAATAGCCGCCAAAGCTGAAAATATGGTTGAACACTATGTGGAACAAATATTTACGGGTGGTTTCAAAGCGCAAATAGTTGCCAATAGTCGAGAATCCGCAGTACGCTATAAAGAAGCAATTGACAAAGCTTTGAGTAATAAAATTGCGGCATTGGCAATCAAAAACCCGATGAATGTAGATATCGACACTTTAATGACATTAGAAACAGCGGTCATTATCTCAGGCAGTCACAATGACCTAAAGAGTCTCAAAGCCTTTACAAATGCCGCCTACCATAAGAAAAGTATCAAACGGTTTAAATTAGCTTTTGGCAAAACGGATGAAAAAGACAAAGAACTCAATGGCAACATTGGGATTATTATCGTGACCAATATGTTGCTCACAGGTTTTGATGCCCCGATTGAACAAGTGATGTATTTGGATAGAGTTATCATTGAGCATAACTTATTACAAACAATTGCGCGGGTAAACCGCATCGGACCCGACGGCAAAAACAAAGGTTTTATTGTTGACTATGTGGGTGTAGGGCATCATTTAAAACGTGCTTTGGATACTTACGCCGAAAAAGAAGTGAATGAAATTCTTAGCTGTATCTCAAACGATGAAGCAGAGTTAAGCGCACTCATCAAAGCCAACAACGACATTTTTGACTACCTCAAAGAGCAAGGCTTAGCCGATTTATCTGATTCTGATGCGTTCTTTGATGTGTTTTATGACGAAGACATCCGTTATGAATACATTCGGTTGTACAACGAATTGACAAAGTGTTTCAATAATGTTTTACCTCGTAAAGAAGCATTGGATTTTTTAGAAGATTGGAAAACCTTTACAGAAATCAATGCTTTAGCGAATAAACATTTTAGAGACAAAAGGTTTAGTATGAAAGGCATTCCACCAAAATTGCGTAGTATTGCCGATGAGTTTTTGAAATCAAAAGGCATTGAACAATCCGTTGCACCCATATCTATCATAGCCGAAGATTTTCAGAAAGGCGTAGATACGAAGAAAAGAGAAAAAACAAAAGCGGCAGAAGTTGAACACGCCATACGTCATTTTATTGATGTCAACATAGACGAAGACCCCGAATTGTTTGCCTCTTTTTCAGAAGCCTTAGCACTCATCTTAGCAAATTTCCAAGGCAATTGGAAAGCGATTTATGAGGAATTAGAGAAATTGCGAGAAAAAATAAGAAACAGAGAGCAAGAGGAAACTTTTGGTTTAGACCGAAAGAAACAAATGCCTTTTTTCAGAATTTTTAAAGCCGAGTTGTTCGGTGACAACGTTTTAACAGACGATGAAATTGCCCAAAATGTCAACCTCACACAACACGTTTTCAATTTGGTAGCAAGGGAAATAAGATTAACAGGTTTTTGGGATAGTAAACCTGCACAATCAAGATTAGGTGAGGAAATTCAAAAAATCTTTATTTCAAAAGATTTTAGCAAAATACCCAATATCGTTGCTAAAAGAAGCGCGTTAATTTCGAGGATAATGGAATTAGCCAAAACGAATCATTACAAAATAATAGGTGACTAATGGAACTTGACTATGAGATAAAATACAGCAAACGTAAAACACTCAACATAACAGTTGAACGTGACAGGAAAATCGTTGTCCGTGCGCCTGAAAACCTTTCATTGGCAAAGATTGAAGACATCGTTCAGTCTAAAAGTCAATGGATAAAAGAGAAAGTAGGACACACTCAAAAGTATCCGCTTGATTATCAACCGAAAGAGTTTATTTCAGGTGAAACATTGTTATTTTTAGGTCAAACTTATCAATTGTTGGTCGTAGATGACGCCATAGAAGGCATTGAATTTGACCAACGATTCAGAATATCCAAAGCGAATCAACCCAATGCCAATGCACTATTTAAAGAATGGTATTTGAGCAAAGCCTTAGAAAAGATAGAACCTTTGGCGACGATGTATTCTAAAAATTTAGGTGTTCATTACAATGCTTTTAAAACATCAGAAATGAAATACCGTTGGGGTTCATGTACGCCGAACAACAATATTATTTTTAATTGGCGCATTGTGAAAGCACCGATGTATGTCTTAGAATATTTGGTAGCACATGAATTGGTGCATCTCATGGAGAACAATCATACACCCCGCTTTTGGCATATCCTTTCTATACAAGTCCCTAACTATTTGAAAGCTAAAAAATGGCTTAAAGAGAATGGACATTTGTTGGAGGTGGATTTTTAGGAGAAATTGAAAAAGTCTAACACGCATTAATTTTGTCCAATCGAAAGGCGCATCGGTTATCTTTTTAAGAAATAAAAGGTCTTTAAAATCTCAAAAACACGCATGATCTCGAATTCTCTCGTTAGAAAATTCGAGATCATGCGTGTTTTTATAGAAAATACTGAGGGGTCCTCTTTCCGACACTCAAACGGACATTAATGTGTCTCACTTGCCTTCGGGAATGTATTTTATCAAATCAAACACCGCGTCGGTTAAGTTTTTTAAACGATAGTAAACTGTATTGAAAATCAAAAAAAAGCCTTGCAAACTACGCGTTTTGCAAGGCTTTTTCTGTTCAAGAAACATCTTTCAAAAATATATTTTATTTTATTTCATAAACAACGCAACTAACCAAACATCACCGCGTAAATATTTTTATTGACAATATAAATTATTATTTT
>JAYUKJ010000269.1:0-17120 GCA_043764555.1 Saprospiraceae bacterium | reverse complement strand
CCACTACACCATTCCGACCAAACGCCCGTTGAAGCAACCGCATTACCGCCCGTTACGCTTCTTTCTCTCGGAAAAGGGACACTTATTTTTACATTCGTGACAGATAACACATTGATTTCAAAGTTGACATTTGATAAAAGTAGAAGAAATTCGGTTTTTTATGTGATGTTATTTTGGGAATAATAAAAGTGAAATTGTGGCTATTTTAGTTGTATTTTTTTGTTGCGCAGCACTTTTAACCTAAAAGATTACCGTTATTTCTTAGAAAAGAACGGTGTTTTGCAAAAAATAAACGACCACACCGCCCAAATCACGTCCCTCAAAGCCTTGAATACCAACCTTTTAAATCAACAAGCCGTTCAATCCAAAGAATTTGAACTCGCCGAAAAGGATTTAAGTCGCCAAAAACAACTCCATACTGAGGGGGGCATTTCAGACTTAGAATTTGAAAAATTCAATACCCAATATCTCCAACAAAAACGGCAAATCGAAGCGAGTAACGCCGCTTTTATCAACAACGATATGCAAATCCAACAGCACGAATCCCAAATAAATGACCTCTCCCAAAGCAAAAACGACAATCAAAACACCAAAGAACTCACCGTTTTGGAAGACATCCGCCGCCTAAAATCCGCGATTGACGAATGGAAACAAACCTATCTCCTCACCGCCCCGATTGCGGAAAATCATGCTATCAAAAATTTGGAGTAACCAACAAAACATCGCAACGGGCGAAGAATTTCTCACAATTGTCCCTCAAACTCCCCCTTCGGGAGGATCGTTTGCAAAGCCATTTTGCCCATTGCCCAATCGGGAAAAGTGAAAACGGGCTTAATCACCAACGTTCGTTTAGACGCTTTTCCGTACCAACAATACGGCATCCTACGCGGTTCAGTCGAAAACATCGCCCTCGTTCCTCAAAAAGAAGACTATCAATTGGACATAAAACTAAACACTGATTTGACGACAAGCTACGGCAAGACGCTCAATTTCCGCCAAGAAATGCAAGGTTTCGCCAAGAAATGCAAGGTTTCGCCAATATTATCACGGAAGACAGACGCGTTATGGAAAGGATTTTGGATAGATTTCGGGATTTGCTGCGCAATAGATAATCGACTTTCTGATAACAGAAAATGAATGCGTATGCCATTGATAACTGGGTGTTGTCAGTGGCATACGCATTCGTTTTCCGCTGCTTGCTATTAAATCTAAGGTTTTCTAAGAAAACCTTAGACTTTTCTCCAAACGACTTTGTGAACCACTATTTTTTGTTGACCTTTGCCAACTTTTTAACCGCTTTGTATATTTGAAAATGACAATTGAAGACGTAAAAAAACTGTTGGCGACGCCAAAGAAAATCGCTATCACTTCGCACCGCAACCCCGACGGCGACGCGATAGGCTCGTCTTTAGGCCTATTTCACTACTTGGAACAGCTCGGACACACGGTTGATGTGGCGTTTCCGTCCGATTTTCCGCCGATTTTTGCGTGGATGCCGTCTTCGGAGCGCGTAACGATTTTCGACGATAATCCAACGAAAGTTCAAGAAATATTTAAAGCAGCCGACGTCATTTTTGCGCTTGATTACAACGCACTCGACCGAATCGACAAGATGGGCGATTTGATTAGACCCCTCAGTAAAACGCCGAAAATAATGATTGACCACCACCGCGAACCCGAGCCGTTCGTGGATTTTATGTTGTCCGACATCACGGCGTCTTCAACTTCTGAACTCGTTTTTGATTTTATTAACCTGCTCGACGATGGCGAAAAAATCAATAAAACCGTCGGCGAATGCTTCTACACGGGCATTGTGACCGACACGGGGTCGTTCAAATTTGCGACTTCACCAAAATTATTTCGTACTGTTGCGGCGCTTTTAGAGCGTGGTGTTGACGATTATCGCCTGCAAGATTTAATCAATAACTGCTTGCCCGAAAGAAATTTACGCCTTTTAGGGCATTGTTTGGCCAACAGAATGGAAGTTTTACCTGAGTTTCAAACGGGCATTATTTGGCTCAATAAAAAAGATTACGAAACTTTTGGTATACAACGAGGTGATACTGAGGGGATTGTGAATCACATTCTCTCAATGGGCAATGTAAAAATGGCGTGTTTCATGACGGAACAGCCAACGATTGTGAAAATGTCCTTGCGCTCGAAAGGCAATCTCAACGTTCAAGAAATTTGCCGCGACCATTTTAAAGGTGGCGGACATAAAAATGCGGCGGGCGGTTTTTCTTACGCCAATTTAAAAACGACGATGGATAAATTTAAGAACCTTTTGCCGATTTATAAAGAGAAAATTTTGGCGTCTTCGTTTGAAAAAATATAGTTTTTTTATCTATTAAACAATAGAATCAATGAAAATTAATACGGACGAGATTACGAAATTACTGACGGAAGGCGAGTTGAAAGAAGCCGTGGAAAAGCTCGTCATTGGCGTGAAATACTCGGATTATGAGACGGATGTTGCGCTGCTGTCGCTCCGCTTCAATACGTTGAGTCGGGAACTTCACAGGGAAACCATCACAGCGAGTGATGCTAATATTGAGCGCAATAAAATCACGGTGGCGTTGTTGGATGTTGTGGATAAAATCCGAGAAGATTTTGTCAAAAACGACGTCATGTTTCAAAAAATACTGTTTTTTGAAACACCAAAAATCATTATGCCAAAGAAGGAACGCGTCTATTTTACAACATTTAAGAAAGAAGAAATGCGCTATTTAGGTTGGGAATTGGACATGAAATACCCGAAAATGCTGTTTCCTTACACGTTTTTGGTCGAATGGCAAATCTTGAAACCAAGCGGCGCGCACACGGCAAAATTGGAAAAGGAAATGAAATTGAGCGCCGATTGGAGTGGCTCGTTTCACAACGGCACGTGGGGAAGCGAAAAAGTGGGCAGTTGGCAACCCGATAATTACACGCTGCAAATCACGATTGATGATAGAATCGTCATTACCGAAAGGTTTACAATCGTGTAGTTTTGAAAAATAGGCCCCCTCAGTATAAAAGCCATTTTGGCGAGATTTGGGGATTTTTTTTAGGGATTTGACAATTTCTAAAAGGTTGTTAAATCTGAATACCATAAATATTTGTAAAATAATATTTATCTAAATATTTAGCAATCAATATCTTAACTCAATATTTTAATATCTCAATATCCATTTAATACGACTTTTAATTATTTGTGTAAATAAAATTCTTTAATGAAAAATTTAAAAAATCTTTTTTTATTCGTCGCCATTATCGTTGCGGCAGCCGCTTGTAAAAAACAAAAAACGGCAAGTGGTTTTGAATACACCATCAACAAAGCAGGCTCGGGTGCCAAAGCAAATTTAGGCGACGCTGCGTTTTATGACGTCATTTTGAAAGGCGACGACTCGACATTGTTCTCGACAATCAAGGAGGGACAACAGGCAAAATCACTCGTCGAAGACCCTTCAAAGAACCCCGATGCGTTCTACAAATTGACCATGGAAGCCCTCGCAACGCTCAAAGTAGGCGACTCGGCAACCTTCAAAATGCCGCTCGACACGTTCAAAATCAAGCCTTCTGGTCTTGAAAAAGCGAAAATGGCGACTTTAATCATCGTCTTGCGCGAAGTGAAATCTAAAGCTCAAGTTGAGGCACGTCAATCGGAGCTAAAAGCATTGGCTGAATCAATTCAAGCGGCAAAACCAGCATTCCAAGCGCGCGCGAAAGCCGTTACAGACTCAACAACAGCAATTGCAAAAGCATTTGGCGCGGGGCAATTCCCCGCAAATGTTAAAGAATTGCCTTCGGGTTTGAAAATCGCCATCCTCAAAGAAGGCACGGGCGCATTGCCTAAAAAAGGTGAAATCGTTTTGGTTAACTACTACGGTGCCTTGAAAACGGGCGCAAAATTCGACGAATCTTTCACCAAAGGCGAGCCAATCAACTTTCCTTTGGGCGCAGGTCAAGTGATTCCGGGATGGGACGAAGGCGTTGCACAACTCAAAGAAGGCTCAACGGCAATCTTGTTCGTTCCCGCAAAATTGGGTTACGGCGAGCGCGCAACGGGTCCGATTCCAGCGAACAGCGACTTGGTTTTCTACGTAGAATTGCTCAAAAGCGTGAATGTCCAGTAAGAAAATGGGCAACTATTTGAAATAGGACCCCTCAGTATAAATGTCAAAAAAGCCTTGAAAACACGTGTTTTCAAGGCTTTTTAGTGTCGGAATAATCAAAATACTGAGGGGGTCAAAATTAACAGTCAAATTAGTACAGTGCTCAAACTTTGAAAAAATGGACTTAAAGTATGACATATTTAGGTTAAACAATATGCCAAATGATTGCAAACAGTATATTTGCCGTGTATTTAAAAAATCACTACTTTTCCACATCATATTTAAAAATTAACAACATGAAAAACACATCCCTTGTATGTATTCTTCTATCCGTAATTGTTTTTTTTCCCCATCTTTTATCTGCTCAATGGACACAATTTGGTACGCCTACGGCACATACGAGCGTTAAACCTTATAATAAAATTGTATTTCCTACGGCATCCGTCGGGTACGCCGTAGTCGGTAACAATGAAATTAGTAAAACAACCGACGGTGGATTAACGTGGACAAATGTTTACCGTGCTTATCAAGTTACGGGCGCAGACATTTATTCGATTAATAACTTACACTTTACGACTGCCGATGTGGGCTATGCGGTGGGAAGTGACTTTTTCTCCATCAGTTACATTATTCTCAAAACCACAAACGGCGGTTCAACATGGACACCTTACAGCTATCAATTTGCTAATAACGTCGGTGAGGTACGCGCCATTGATTTTCCAACGCCTTCAATTGGTTATGCTGTTGGTGATTTTGGGCTATTTTTTAAAACAACCAATGCAGGTACGACTTGGCAAGAAAGTAATTTACCACAAAATACCGACCTCGCTGCGCTTGATTTCACAGACGTTAACAATGGTTTTGTACTGTCTTACACGGGGCAGCTGTCGAAAACGACAAACGGCGGTAGTTCTTGGCAGACATTAACGACACCTACTGCATTTAGAGCCATTCATTTCATTACAAGTAGTAGAGGCTACGCTTCTTCCGTTTTGGGTGTTCATAAAACGATTAATGGTGGCCAAAGCTGGCTACTGATAGGTTCGCTTATTGGTGCGAGCAGCTTGCATTTCATTGATGAACAAAACGGATATGCGGTTGCAGGTGGTCGGATTTGGCACACAACCGATAGTGGTCAAAATTGGTTGTTGCAGCAAGTTGTGGCAAACGTAACGCAAGACCAAATACCGTTTATTCAAGATTTTTGCTTTGTTAATCAAAATCTGGCCTTCGCATCAGGCTATTTATACGGTGATGGCACGTCGCCACCGCTTGTCGCAAAAACGACTAACGGCGGCGGTGCAGGTGCAAATTTTTCCCTTTCAGCGACCGTTTTTACCTGCCCTCATACGCGTCCCCTCGTCGCTATGCCTAAATTTTCCGAAACACCGACGCTTGTTGAGTGGTTTATAGATACGACACTCGTTTCAAATGCCGCTACCGATGTGACGCTTCCCCTGCCTGTGTTGAGTCCGATAAGTCAGCATACGGTAAAATTGAAAGCACATTTTAATCAAACTATTATTGAGTTGGAAGAAGATATTGATGTACAAAATGTACCTGATTACAATAGCCCTCGACTCACTTGGACACCGCCTTGTCAAGGTTTTCCTTTTCGTATCTATGTCAGTACTTTTGCTCAAGAATTTCCACATCAACTGGTAGATGAAAACAATCAAGTGGTTGCTGGCCCCAAAATGATGGATCAAAACGGTTCTCTTACCAATTATTTCGATTTATCTGGCATTACGACGACTCAAAAATATACGGTTCAAATTGTGCATATCTGTGGCATTAAAGTAGGCGATACGATAACCGTAGAGCCACTCATTACGCCTCGAAGGACATTAGCCGTTACACCGAGTTCCGACCGGCTTTTATGCAAGGCGGGCAATGAAATAACCATAAAAATCGCGCAAAGCGAGCCTGATGCTTTTTATAGATTGTATCAAAACAATGTTTTCGTAGGCAACGGAAAGAGTGGTACTGGGGAAGATTTATTTTATCCGACTAATTCATTTGATAGCACGACCGTTTTTAGTGTTACGACAAGTCGGTATTTTAGAGAATGTACCGTTCCGATGAATGACACGATTAAGATAGAAGTTGAACGTCCGAAGGCTGTCTTCGGTACAAATGGCTTGAATTTGATTAAAAATACGCCCGTTTCTGTCAATTTTGCGGGAAAAGAGGCATTGACTTTTAATTGGCGTTTTGGGCAAAGTGCTACGCCTATGACTTCAACAAATGAACAGCCCCCCTCAGTAATTTATAGCGATACGACGACGCAAGCAGAAATAAGACTAATTGTTACCGCACCGCTTGGTTGTAAAGACACAACGTATAAAAGAGTTGGGTTTTATTCAACCGCTAATTTGAGCCTATATTGGGCACAAAGTGCCTCAATTATTTGGGAGTTAGATATTTTTGGTAAAAATACAGACGTAGATAAAGACGGTAATATGGTAGTAGTAGGGTTTAACGAAGGACCCGTAAATGTGCCAAGCAAAGCAGGGATTACGGATTATTTGTATGATAATGAAAGGGGTTTACCATTACTCAAATATGATAAATATGGTGTTCTTCAATGGGCTGTACCCATGTATGGTGACCACAATGAAAGTAAGGGCGTTGTGATAGATAACGCTAAAAATACAATTGTGATAGTCAATAGTACCCCTTTTTTTAGTGCCAATAATTATCTTGTGGTGGGTTCAACCGATGCCAAGACGCGCAGACTTAAATATAGATACAATTCTGCCATTGTCAAATATGCACCCAATGGTAAATTAGAATGGCTAACCGAATTTAACAGAGGTATTCCAAATTCATCTACGAATCCCAACCTATACAGTAGCTACAATACGCTTAAAGATGTTCAAACGGATAGTCTTGGCAACATCTATTTGCTCGGGTCACATTATACGTATGCGCCTCAACCTATGCGTATGCTCTACGGTGATGGTACATTTTCTGATTTGACAGGCACACACGCCTCCTACGTAATGAAATTATCACCTAACGGTAAGCTAATTTGGGATAAACCATTGCCAAATTCAACGACTCGTTTCGGTGGCAATTACAGAAACTTAAAATTAGATGCCTCAAAAAACATCTATGTAACTGGTGATGATGACGTACTGCTCACGAAATTAGATTCACTGGGAGATTTGCAATGGCGACTGAACCCGCTAACTTCTTCAAGTTTTTTGGGTGCAGGAAATTTGGATTTTGACGAACAAGGAAACGTCTTTGTCGCTGGCGATTTTACTGGAACACTAAATTTTGCAGGTTTTCCGCCAATGACGCACAATGGTGCGACAGTCAATAGTATAACCAATAAAGCCTTGTTTTTAGCGAAAATCAATCCACAAGGGCAACCAATATGGGTTAAAAATGGCTTTAGCTCATTGACCTATGAGGCAAATACTGCCGTTCAATATTACCAAGGTTCGGTCTACTTTTCAGGCACCAGCATTGGAAGTTTTCGGTATAACAACACACCTATCACCAATGACCCTAATTTATCAGTTCCTTTAATCGTCAAGGTAAACGCAAGTGACGGCACTTATCAAATGCACTTGGCTCAAAATAGAAGAAACCCAGCAAGTGCCAATTTCGGTTATGCTGCAACCATCGGAAGGAGTTTACGGGTCACGAATCAAGGCATACATTGGATAGGTCGGATTGGATATGAAGCTAAATTTGGGAATACTATTTTGAATCAAGGATTGGAGATGTTTATCGCTAAAATACCATCATTGGACACAAACACCACGATTCCCGTCGAATTATTACGTTTTCAAGCCCAAGCCGTTGAGAAAGTAAATGTGTTGAAATGGGCAACTGCTTCCGAAATCAACAACAAAGGCTACGATATTTTAAGAGCAGGCAGCGATTTAAGGTTTCAAAAAATCGGTTTTGTCAACGGTAAAAACAAAGCGGCAGATTATGATTTTACGGACGCCGACCCCCTCAGTATAAGCTACTATAAATTGCGACAAATAGATGTAAACGGCAAAGAAACCGATTCAAAAACGGTGAGCGTTATCCGAACTGAAGACGGCGATATTACCTTATTTCCAAATCCGACGAATGGAAAGGTGTACATCAAAAGCTCTAAATTTCAGCCTGATTATGTGCGCGTTGTCAATAATCTAGGTCAAACGGTTATAGAAAGTGCAACACAAAATAACAATGAAATTGATATGTCGCATTTACCAAACGGTATCTACGCCATTGAACTATCCTCAAAAAGTAAGAAGATTCAGAAGACGATTGTTAAAAACTAATTGCAGTGATAATTAGTTTCGATACATTACAAAAAAAACTATCCACGAATTGCGTTTGTTTTGTGTGCTTAAAATCAATACAAAAAGCCTTGAAAACACATGTTTTAAAGGCTTTTTTTAATAAATCTAAAGTCGTCGATGTTTTAAAACCTCGACGACGGTTCTCAATCTACTGCTTTATCGGGCGGTGCGCTTCCATCGCATTGATTTTCTCTATTTTTTGAACGTTTTTTTTTGTTTCCTCCGAAAAATAAGTATCATTAAAAAATTGCCAAACGTAGTCAATCGCTTGTACGGTCGGGTGCATCATATCGCGTTCAAAAAACCGATAATCGCGGAGGTCATCCATGACGAGTTCGTAGGCGGGGAAATAAGAAACGTTGGAAAATTTTTGAGCCAAAGCGTCGGCAGTCAAGAGTAAAGTTGCTTTTGATAAATTGTTTTCTATCAAACCATCCCGCAGATGTCGAACGGGGCTAACGGTCGTAATTATTTGTAAATCAGGCAGTTGTGTCGATAATTTTTCCAAAATGGGCGTGAAAGCGTCCCCGATTTCAAGCGTGGAAAGCCGCCGACGGTCGAAATAACGAGCGGGTGCTTTGTGGCAATTCACAACGATTTGACCCGACGTTTTGAGTTGAAAAACCGTTGCCGAACCAAAAGTTAGAAACAAATATTTCGTTGTTCGTAAAAACGTTCGTGCTTCGTCAATTGCCGTATTTATTTTTTCTAAAGTCGTCTCCACGCTGTTTTCTGAATAAAAACCGTGGTGCAACCACGAATGAAACAAGCCATTGAGTTCCACCAAATCGCTTTCTACAAACCGTTTTTCACCCATCAAAATGTCCAATTGCGCCGCCATACTGACGGGATTATAGACAATACCAAACGGATTTTGGAGAAAAGGCAACTGTCGTGTCGTCATTTTTTTGCCAATATTTTCAACAAAACAAGAGCCAATACCCAACGTCGGCGTTTGATAATTGATGTCAAAACCCGCTTTTGAAGGCGTTAGTTCGGTGCGAAATTTCATTGTTTGAAAGGATAAAAGCGTGGAATGAAAGCATTTGTTTGAAAATTATCAAAAAAGGAGACCCCTCAGTATTTGCGAGAAAAAATAGCTAATTTTGCCAAAATAAAAGTAAAAAAATGGCTTACAGAAAATTTAAACTAACCGAATTAGAAGCAAAATTTGGGATTCAAAACCGCTTAATTCGATGGTTAGACACCTCGATAACGACGCCCATTGAACCCAGTTCTTTACTTAAAATGGTTATTGAACGCGCTACTTTAGCGCCATTATCCACGGAAAAAGCAGTATCTGAGCGTGTTATTTCGCCCATTATGACCGAAGTTTTGGAGCGCAATACAGAAACGATTCAGCTTTTTTCGGGTGAAATTATCAACGCCGACGACGATAGCGGTTTGAAAGGTGAGATTGATTTTCTTTTCAATTATCGTCCCCACTCACCTACGCCCGAAGCGCCACTTTTTTCCATCACGGAGTCCAAAATTGGGCTTTTGCACAAGGCTTGGGGGCAAGCCGCCGCTCAAATGCTTGGTGTTTTTGTTATCAACCAAAAACTAAATCACCCATTAAAAGTCGTTTTTGGCAGTGTAACGGACGGCAACAGTTGGCAATTTTTAAAATTAGAAAATAAAATAGTCTATATTGATTCGCGGGTTTTCACACTCACTGAATTACCCATTATTCTCGGCATTTTTCAATATTTCATTGATTATCAACCCATTAAAGGTGTTAAAAATCCGTCCGCAAGCGTAAATTAATCCGCCGCGACGTCAAATAATTTGGAATGGCAAATTGCGAGTTGTAAATCGTTTTGACCCACGTTTTTGACGCTTCATTCGATACGGCCATCAAGTTGAACACCTCCAAACTTACCCACGTTTGGCGCGTAAATCGGAGAAAATGATTTGGTTTTCGTGCCAACCAATCTTTGTCCCACATCAACACCGAAAAACCTAAATCCACGCGGTGATACGGTTTCAGGCGATATGTATTCCGATAAACATCATTGTTTTGCGGCAATCCGAACGGTAAACCCGTGCCAATTGTCGTGTTGAGGTGCATTTTGAAATTCTTGTTTTTCGGCAAGTAATCTTGGAAAAACACCGACAAAGTCACGGTTTGGTCGGTTGGGCGCGGCACGTCGGCAATGTCTTTTCCTTTTGGGTCACCAATATCGCGTTGCTTATGTTGAATACCATCGAAGGATTCACGGGCGCGAAGGATAGAGAGATTTATCCACGACTCAGCGCCAGGCACAAATTCGCCGTTGACGCGCATATCTAAGCCAGTTATGTAACCCGTCGCATTATTTAAACCAGCATATCTAATGCGCACATTTTCAACATCATACGTCACAACATCCCACAATTTTTTGTAATAAATTTCGCCAATAAAACGAAATGGAATCCGACGCAATCGACCAATCGAAAAATCATAAGTCACGCCCGCTACGATTTGCGCCGATTTTTGTGCCAACACATTGCGGTTGACAATGCCCGTCGGTGCGCGCAATTCGCGGTAAAACGGTGGCTGATAATACAAGCCGCCCGACAACCTATACGAAATATCTTTACCATTTAAAGGTTTGTAAGCCAATTGCAAACGCGGTGTAACTGTTGCTTCACCGTTCAAATCCCAGTAGTTGGCCCGAACGCCAAAAGTCGCTTGGAATTCGCCAACGGAATCCCGCCGCCACGTAAATGTATTTTGAGCAAAACCCGATAAACGTCTGGAATTCAATGTGTTCTGCGTTTTATAAACGCTGCGAACGTTCAATTTTGTCGAGTCGAAAGGCAGCGAATAGAGCGCCGAATCAAGACGTTCCCACTCGTTTATTTTGTCATTAATTTCCTCTGCTTGCAATTTTACGCCCCATTGAACGAAATTTGTCGTGGATACTGAGGGGTCTCTTTTTCCTTGAATTTCTAAGCCGCCTTTGTGTTCGATATTGGTCACAGTAGAAAATAAATTATTTCTAACGTATTGATGCTGAACACCTTCGCCTAAAACATCGACAATTTTACCCGCGTTTTGCGCATTCGGATTTGTCTCCACTTGCCCAATCGTATAAGTGCCAATTATATCTATGCCTTCCGTTTCGCGGCTTTGAAAACGCGACGCGAGAAATTTCATGTACAACGGATTCTTTTTTCGGTCGGGCAAATAGGTCAACGAAACGCCCGTCATGCCATTTTCAAAACGGTCGCGCTCTTGCCCTTCAAATGCCGTCGTGACGCCCAAGGTAAAATTGATGACGCCAAAAGCCGCCGTTCGACTTTCAGGTTTGAAATTATAAACGCTTGAATTATAATTGGTTAGCAAACCCAATTGCCAGCTTTTCGACAAATCATACGTCAAATAGGCTTGAATATCAGCGAAATTTGGCACGTATTCACCCACAACATCAAGTGAACCAAGCAAGTATCTCGTCGTTTTATAACGCGCGCCAACCAAATAGCGGAAGCGGCGATAACCCTCAGTACCGAGCTTTTTGGAACCTTCAATATGCGCCGAGCCGCCCAAAAAACTGCCCGCAATCGACGCGTGAAACGAGTCGGGACGCTTGTATTTGATGTCCAAAACGGACGACATTTTATCGCCATATCGTGCCTCAAAACCACCCGACGAAAACGACAAATCGCGCATCAAATCGGCGTTTGCAAACGTCAAACCTTCTTGTTGTCCCGCCCGAATGAGTTGCGGGCGATAGATTTCAAAATCATTGACATAGACTAAGTTTTCGTCATAGTTGCCGCCTCGAACTTGGTACTGCGACGTCAATTCACCACCCGAACCCGAGTTTGTTCCCAAGGCAATATGCGGCAGAACGGACTCTAAATTGCCCGTTGTGGTCGGTAAAAGGCGAAAATCTTTGATGTCTTCACGCACCATGCCGTTGTCTTTGAGCCGTGTATCTCTAACGATAACTTCTTGCTGCGAATTAGAATCCACGAGCGCTACATCAATACGGCGTTGTGTACCCGCGCGCATCGGCTCGAGGGCAATTTTGGCTTCTTTGTAGCCAATTCTACGGATCTGAAGCGTCACGGCGCGCCCCGAAGGTGCATTAATCGCGTATTCACCCGCCGCGTTTGTCTCGGCATTTTTACCCGTTTCTTTCAAAAAAACGAGAGCAAATTCAATCGGTGCTGCGGTTCCTGCTTCCGTGATTGTACCAAAAATGGAAACAGTTTGCTGCGCCTTTAAGAAAATCGGGAGAGAAAAAACGAGGAGAAAAAGTGTTGATATTTTTTTCATATTCTTTTTTAAAGTATTTCAAATTTTAAATGTCTGATGTCAAATTTCAACCTAATCGTCGGAATCTGAAATATAAGAGCCTGTTAACGCCGCAAAAGTAGGAAAGTCGGCGAATAAATCAGCCTCAACTTAAAATGGATGTCAAAGGTATTAACGGCTACAGGTTGATGTATTTTGTACGCGGCTTGTTCTTTAACGTTTTTTGCGTGAATTTCTTCAAAATTACACCCCTCAGTATTGAGTCTTATAAAAACGTTATAAGCACTTTCGATACCCAAATTCACCTTTTTTTACGTTTTTTAAAACGAATTAGCGACCATTTAATGTAGAATAACGTTCTTTGCAATTTAAAAAAAAGTATCGTATGTTAAGAATTACAACCATTCAAGCTGATTTGATTTGGCAAAATAAAGCCGCAAATCTCGAAAAATTTGACAAAATACTGAAGGGTCCTTTGCGCGGTGAAACGGATGTCATTGTGTTGCCCGAAATGTTTACAACGGGTTTTTCGATGTCGCCCGAAACACTTGCCGAACCGATGAACGGCGCAACGGTTGCTTTTTTGAAAGAAAAAAGCCACGCGCTTGACGCTGCGATAACGGGAAGTTTTATTTGTGAAGAAAACGGCAAATTTTACAATCGCCTCGTTTGGATGCAACCCGACGGACAGTTTTGGACTTATGACAAGCGCCATCTTTTCAGCCTTGCCAACGAACAAAATCACTACACAGCGGGCAGTGAACGCCTTCAAATCGAGTGGCGCGGCTGGCGAATTTGCCCCATGATTTGTTACGATTTGCGTTTTCCCGCTTGGTCGCGCAATGTTGCACCCGATTTTTATGACGTGCTTATATACGTAGCAAATTGGCCCGAACGTCGGCGTGTTCCGTGGCAAGCGCTTTTAACGGCACGTGCGATTGAAAATCAAGCATTTGTCGTGGGTGTGAACCGCGTTGGCGCGGATGGCAATGATATTTCGCATTCAGGTGATACAAAGATTGTGGATTTTGCGGGCGAAAACATCTTTCAACGCGCGCATACTGAGGGGGTCGAAACGACAACGCTTTCAAAATCTGATTTAATGGACTTTAGAAAAAAATTCGCGTTTTTGGCAGACCAAGACCCTTTTACCCTTAAATAGCCGCCAAACGCGTTAAAAGTGCCGTTAAATCAGATTGTTATCTTTAATTGTACGAAAGCGTTATTTGACTCAAATAAATTTCGACTTTCTCGTTTTTTTGAAAATTTTATTTCAAAAAAACGATGAAATTCGCGCTTGTTTGCGCCTTAAAATACCTGTTTTGGTTAAAAATTCGTTAAGAAGCGTTAAAAAAAGAATATTCCATTTGCAAGTCTCAAATATTTGACGCTATCTTTGACGCATCAAGTTAGAAAGACTAACACATCAATCATCTCATATTTCAAATTTCTTAATCAAAAAACTTCTTGCCTATCGAGCGTAAAGTGTACACTGAATAACCTATCATTCACAAGTCTGAAAAAATATTTAGTATGCTAACTACGCAAGCTATCGCTCAGTCGAGCGACCAAGAGTTGATTCAACTCTACCTCGAGGGTACAGAAAAGGCATTTGAAATCCTTCTCCGCCGTCATAAGGCACGCATTTACACGTCCATTTATCTCTTTTGCAAAGACCATGCAATGGCTGAAGACATCTTCCAAGAAGTCTTTATCAAAATCGTAAACACCCTACGCGGTGGACGCTACAACCATGAAGGTAAATTTTTGCAATGGGCCTTGCGTATCGCACACAATCTCTGTGTCGATTATTTCCGCCGTGATAAGCGCCGCCCGACCGTCGGTGAAAACGATGAGTACGATATTTTCAATCAAATCAGTATGAGCGAAGAAAGTCCAGAAGATGGCATCATGCGGAGCCAAATCCACCAAAGGATTCGAAATCTCGTCGATTCTCTGCCTCCCGAGCAGCGTGAAGTCGTGATTTTACGCCATTTTGCGGATATGAGCTTCAAAGAAATTGCGTCGTTGACCCGCGTGAGCATCAATACGGCTTTGGGTCGGATGCGGTACGCCCTCATCAATATGCGCCGTTTGGCAGAGGAAAAAGATTTGATTTTGCAGTGAGATTTATGACCATTTATAATTGCCGTGTTGGATACAGCGCTGCGAGAAATTAACCTTCCCCAATAAAAAAGAGGCTGTCCCGAAAGGACAGCCTCTTTTTTATTGGAGAAGGTTTGACATTTTAAAAAAGTTGTCAAACCTTAATCTAAAAACCTATTTATTTGGGCAAATTATACGTTCGTCTATTCGTGAAAAAGCCGAAAATCCATTGCTCTTTATCGCTAATTTTGTAGAAATAATCCTCAACCGTCAATGTTTTGCCTTCCACCAGAATTGCCCGCGTCATTTTATTGGGACTTTGTTCCCGAATTTTAAACTTCGTTCCGGGGTCAACGAACGCGACTTCACGCGCCCGATTGCCATAACCATTGCGAATACGGACGGGGTCGTCAGCAAGCAGTGGATTATTGACCGTCAAATAGCCTTCTTCAACGGGCGGGACGACGGCATTTGCTGGCGTTGTCGCGGGTTGCACCGTCGTTGTCGGCGTTGCGTTAGACGTTGTTGCGGGCGTTGCATCAATTGGCGCGCCCGATTGCGTAGCGACAGGCGCAGAAACGCTGTTGGTAATAGCCACTGTTGGCGCTGATGCCGACGGATTGGCTGTCCAAAACCATTTGAAACAAATAATTGCCATCACAACCACGAGTGGCGCGACAACGTAGTTCCAATTAAAGCCATGTAACGCCGTTTTTTTCGGCACTGCTTCAATAGCACGGCTCGAAATAAACGTCCGTTCGCTTTCGGGCAAGGTTAATTGAATGTCGAGTTCGCGGATTTTTTGCTCGAGTGCAGCGATGTCTTCGTGAAGACGGCGGTTCTCGGACTTGATGGCTTCACTTGTTTTGTGAAGGCGATTTTCGCGGCTGCGAATGGTGCGGAGTTCTGATTGCAGTTCGCCCGTAAATTTGCGTTGCTCATTGATTTTGTCAAGCAGCGCGTCGAGCGTTATTTCCTCCGTTTTAAAATCTAATTCAGCTTTCATTGTTGTATCGTTTTCTTCAAAGTGCTGTTGGTGAGTGTGAATTTATAATTTAAAGCTCAGTGTAAGATAATAAGTTGCACATCTTGGGAGATACCATGTTTGTGACGTATCATTTCCAACAAATTGAGGCGCGAAGGTAAACGTCCCTTACTGAAAAACAAAATACTTTGGGTCAACACTGTTAGCAGAGCAATAAGAATACCACAAAAAAGGCAGTCAATATATAATAAAAAAATTTACTTTTAAGGCTTTTTTAACTAACGATTACCTCCGAAAGGAAATCTTCGCCAATTGCTTCGTTCAATCGTTGACGGATTTTGTCGCGCCCGATGTGCAGCTCTGAACGCAGCGAAGCCGACTCAATAACGACGTATAAAACGCGGTTTTTAAGCGTCAATGAGCGCGTATAAGTCGTTATCATTTTGCCCATTTGCGCTTCCCAAACGTTCTCAATTGTCACTTTCGTTAGGTCATCTTTTAGCTTAAAAGCACGCACCATTTGTTGCAAAACTTCGCCAATTGGCAAATCGTTTGTCTTTTTCATGTCGCTTATTTTTTTACTATTTTTAAACTGAAAATCACACGAATTTTCGTCTGATTTTAAAGGTGATTAAATGCTGTTTTTTTATTTTAATTTACAAAAATAAGACCCCTCAGTATAGGCGCTAAAAACAACGTTTTTTTCGTCAAAAATACAGTGCATAACTCCTGATAATCCACGTTAATCTGCGGATAAATCAAATCGCTTTAATGACGCCGTTTTCTATTTCAAACTTCTTAAAATAAATGCCTAAATCTTTACCCAATTTCTCAATGCGCTCGATGTGCGTATCCGTAATAAAAATTTGTCCAAATTGTTGACTAACAATGAGTTGTAAAAGATTTTGAACGCGATTTTCATCCAGTTTGTCAAAAATATCGTCTAATAAAAGTAAGGGTTTGTCCGCCGTTTTTAAGGCATCAATAAGCGCTTTGCTCGTTAATTCTAATGCGTTATTAATGTCTAATTCCGTTCTTAATTCTAATTCATTGTCAACATTTAATTCATTATTTAATGTTAGTTCTGAATTATTTTTTAAAGCATTTTTTAAGGCTAATTCGCTGTTTAATTCACCCTCAAATGCCTCATTAAAATTATTAGTTAGTGCTAAATTATCTTCTAATTCTAATGATGAATTAGCGTCTAAATTATTTTTTAAAATCAAATCAGAAGGCGTATTTAACGCACTATTTACACGGTCTAAATCGGGGTCTAAATTGATGTCTAATTTTTCATTCTTAATTCTAAGTATATGGTATTGTGCCAATTTTAAAGCAATAACAAATGATTTTAATTGACCCTGCGAACCGAATTT